>NZ_CEXBMR010000048.1:4263-12537 GCF_982614295.1 Synechococcus sp. | reverse complement strand
GCTAGCCGCCCACTGATAACACGAAAGTAAACAATAACTCCTCTATAAGGATCATAGTAAGAGTCGAATATCAATGCGCGCAAAGGCTCTTCCACGCGATCTGCTGGCGCCGGCACGCGATCAACAATTGTTTGCAATATTTCCGATACGCCAATACCAGTCTTTGCAGAACAATGAACTGCTTTAGATACATCTAAGCCAATAATTTCTTCAATTTCCCTACCAATACGCTCGGGATCAGCACCGGGTAAATCGATTTTATTTAACACTGGAATTATTTCTAAATCATTTTCTAAAGCCAAATAAACATTCGCCAAGGTTTGCGCTTCAACCCCCTGGCTGGCATCCACCACCAGCAGTGCTCCTTCACAGGCTTGAAGGCTGCGGCTCACCTCATAAGCAAAATCCACATGACCCGGAGTATCTATCAAATTAAGAATGTAATTTTCACCATCAGCTGCTTTGTATTCCATGCGAGCGGCTTGAAGCTTGATTGTTATGCCCCGCTCTCGCTCCAGTTCCATGTTGTCGAGGAACTGAGCTTGCATATCGCGGGCTGCCACCGTGCCGGTGTCTTGCAACAAGCGATCGGCCAGGGTTGATTTGCCATGGTCGATATGGGCAATTATGCAGAAATTGCGAATCCGTGAAACAGGAGCGTCTGTCATACCAAGATCCTAGTAAGCAAACCGCTTCTATTTTTCGATGGCCCATTCCAAAAGCGTGGTTTGTATTCACCAGCGGCCGCTGATTGTTTTTGCTAGCCCTGGCCGTTATGTGCAAGGGCCAGGTGCCACCCAAGAACTGGGCAGGGAAATGCAACGGTTGGGTTTGCAGGGGCGGGTGTTATTCATCGCCGCTGGCACTGCTAAGCGGGAATTGGCCTCGATCTGGCAAGCGGTGCTGCCCCCTGCAGTGCCCTTTCGGTGATCTACAACGCCGGCGGCAGCGTGGAGGGGTTTCGTTTTTACAACCGCCACCCCCTGCTGGTTTTAGTAGATACTGAAGTAATAGCTAGGGCCCCCAAAAGGCAACTGGTGGGCGGCATTGGTGATGCCTTGGCCACCTGGTTTGAAGCGCGCACCGTGCGTGAAAGTTGCAGCACCACCGTGGTGGGGGGCCTGCCCAGCCGCACTGGCACAGCCCTCGCCAAACTCTGTTGTGAAATCCTGCTGGCCGATGGCCCTGCCGCTTGCGCAGCAGTGGAAGCCAGAGCCACCACACCAGCCCTAGAGCGGGTGGTGGAAGCCAATAATTTGCTCTCAGGCCTGGGTTTTGAAAGTGGCGGTTTAGCTGTGGCCCATGCTGTACACAACGGCATCTCTGAGATCGAAGGCAGCCACAGCCACATACATGGCGAAAAGGTGGCCTTTGGTTTATTAACCCAATTGGTGCTGGAGGGTCGCCCCCAATCAGAAATTGAAGAGATCTACCGCTACCAGCAAGCTGTGGGATTACCAATCTGCCTGGCTCAAGTGGGGGTTGATGCCAATAGCGATGAACAGTTGAACCGCATTGCAGAACGCTCTGTAATCCCAGGAGAGAGCAGCCACAACGAACCTTTCCCTGTTAGCCCAGCGGCAGTTAGCGCTGCGCTGAGGGCGGCCGACCAATTGGGCCGCCGATTGCTTTAGGAACCTAGGATTTACTTATATCTGCACCTGTAGCCATGAGTAGTGATCTTCAAGCCCTCACCCTTGAAAACGTGGAGCGCACCCTCGATGAGCTGCGTCCTTATTTAATGGCCGACGGCGGCAATGTGGAGGTGGTGGAAATCGACGGACCAATCGTGAAGGTGCGTTTGCAGGGGGCTTGTGGTTCCTGCCCCAGTAGCACCATGACCCTAAAAATGGGCATCGAGCGCAAGTTGCGCGAAGCAATCCCCGAAGTTAGTGAAGTGGTGCAAGTGCTCTAGAGATTGGCTCTAACACCAGCCCCTAGGCTCGATGCAAATGCCCTTGGCCCGTGCTGGATCAGCGCCTGCTGCGTGATAACCCCGAGCTGATTGCTAATCAGCTTCAACGCAGGGGTAAAAGCCTCGATCTTTCATCGCTGCAGCAAAGTGCCAAGCAGTTGAGAGACGTAGAGGAAAAGCGCAGCAATCTGCAAGCCGAAGGCAACCGCATCGGCCGAGAAATGGGGCAACAAATTAAAGCTGGTGTATCACCAAATAGCCCTGAGCTACAAAACCTGCGGGATCAGGGAAATAAAGTGAAGCATCAAGTAGCGCTTTTAGAGGAAGAAGAAAAATCCCTGGAAGTTGAGCTGCGAGAACAACTATTAACTTTGCCCAATTTGCCATCGGCGCAAACCCCTGATGGCAAAAGCGAAGCCGATAATGTTGAAATCAAACGCTGGGGTTCACCCAGGCAAGAAAAAGGCCTTGAAGAGCATTGGCAAATAGGTGAGCGGCTTGGTTTATTTGAAACTGAAAGGTCTGTACGCATCGCTCAAAGCCGATTTGTAACCCTGCTGGGAATGGGCGCACGGCTAGAGCGGGCATTAATCAATTTCATGCTTGATCTCCATGGCCGCAAGGGTTATCGAGAGGTTTTGCCTCCAATTTTGGTTAATAGTGCCAGCCTCACCGGCTCAGGCCAGCTACCCAAATTTGCCGACGAAAGTTTCCGCTGCGCAGACGACGATCTGTGGCTAACCCCAACAGCGGAAGTGCCCATCACCTCCCTTCATCGTGATGAGGTGATCCCGGCGGAACAGCTTCCCTTGAAATACGTGGCTTACACCCCTTGTTTCCGCCGAGAGGCCGGCAGCTACGGCAGGGATACCCGTGGCTTGATCCGCTTGCATCAATTCAACAAAGTTGAGTTGTATTGGTTTTGTCATCCAGACAAATCAAGCGAAGCCCATGGGCAACTCACTGCTGATGCAGAAGCTGTGCTGCAAGCGCTTGAACTTCCCTATCGAGTGCTAGAACTCTGCAGCGCAGATATTGGCTTTTCAGCTGCTCGCACCTACGACCTAGAAGTGTGGCTACCTGGGGCCGGCGCCTATAGAGAAATTTCAAGCTGTAGTAGTTGCGGAGATTTTCAAGCCCGTAGATCTGCGATTCGTTTTAAAGAAGCCAAAACAACAGCTTTATTACACACTTTGAATGGCAGTGGCTTAGCGGTGGGTAGAACCATGGCTGCATTGCTCGAAAATGGGCAGCAAAGTGATGGCAGTATCAAGTTGCCGGTAGCGCTCGCTCCTTACATGGGCACAGATCTGATCCTGAGCGGTCACAATGAAACATCGGACCTTGGCAAGAAATAGGTGGGTGTTCTTTCAGCGCTGGCAATCCTCGCTTTATTAATCGTTGTTCATGAAGCAGGGCATTTCTTTGCCGCGGTTTGGCAAGGGATCCGAGTTACCAGTTTCAATGTTGGCTTTGGCCCAGTGGTGCTTGAGCGCCGCAGCCGCGGTGTGCAATTTGCTTTAAGGGCAATTCCTTTTGGTGGCTATGTAGCTTTTCCAGACGACGATCCCGAAAGCGGTTTTGATCCCAAAGACCCCGATTTATTAAAAAATCGTTCTGTAGTTCAAAGAGCTTTAGTTATTTCAGCCGGAGTAATAGCGAATCTTTTGCTTGCTCTAGCAGTGCTGTGCGCCCAAGGAATATTGGTAGGGATTCCAGCTGGTTTTAATGCCGGCAGTGGCGTGCTGGTGGTTGCATTGCAACCCGAAGGGGCCGCTGCGCTAGCGGGCCTTGAAGCTGGCGATTTGGTGGTGGGCTTGGGCGGTAAATCATTGGGTGCCGGCACCAACGCGGTGCAGCTATTGGTGGAAGCAGTAAAGAATTCACCAAATCAACCCTTAGCGCTGGAGGTGAATCGCAATGGCGTTTCCACCAGCTTGAAACTCACCCCAGCCAGCCAAAGTGGCAGCGGCCGTATTGGGGCTCAATTACAGCCCGATGGCGATGAAATTTATCGAAGGGCCCATAACCCCCTTGAGATATGGCAGCAGGCGCAAAGGGAATTCAGTCAAATACTGCGCCGCACAATTTCTGGTTTTGTGGCCTTAGCAACAAACTTTGGTGAAACCGCACCTCAGATATCTGGGCCGGTAAAAATTGTGGAAATGGGGGCAAAACTGGCTCAGCAAGGCGGCAGCAGTTTGTTTTTGTTTACGGCACTGATCTCAGTGAATTTGGCCGTACTTAATTCATTGCCTCTACCGATGCTTGATGGGGGTCAATTTTTGTTTTTGCTGCTCGAAGGTTTGCGGCGTAAACCACTACCTGAACGCCTGCAACTAGCTTTTACCCAGTCAGGTTTGCTCCTACTGCTAGGGCTCAGTGTTGTTTTAATTGTTAAAGACACCAGCCAACTAGCTTTTGTGCAGCAATTGCTGGGGCGTTAAGCCAGAAATTGCTACGAGCCTTTGATCGGCTAAGTTTGTTGAACAAATAAATCCTTTTCAGGCAGCCATATGGCGAAAAAGTCGATGATTGCGCGGGATGTGAAGCGCAAAAAAATTGTTGAGCGCTTCGCCACAAAGCGCGCAGCACTAATGGAGGCCTTCCAAGCTGCAGCAGGCCCTATGGAGCGCCTTGATATCCACCGTAAAATCCAACAGTTGCCCCGCAACAGCGCACCCAATCGGGTTCGCAATCGCTGTTGGGCCACAGGTAAGCCTCGTGGCTACTACCGCGACTTTGGGCTTTGCCGTAACCAACTAAGGGAGAGAGCTCACAAAGGTTTGCTGCCTGGTGTTGTGAAATCCAGCTGGTAACTTGGTTTTTTAACGATTCAAGCTATAACCAATCATCGTTTCACCGAGGTATCCAGTGGATGCCTCGGTTTTTTTTGCCGCATTCCTGCCGGCTGGATGTAAAGATAAGAACGAACAAGCAGGACATAAGAACAAGTGCAAGGTGAAATTCGGTCGATCTCCTTCGATGGTCGGGAGATCAGGCTGACCACGGGCCGTTATGCCCCTCAAGCCGGCGGCAGCGTGCTCATTGAATGCGGAGACACCTCGGTGCTCGTAACTGCCACCCGAGCTAACGCCCGCGATGGCATTGATTTCCTTCCTCTCACCTGCGACTACGAAGAGCGGCTCTATGCCGCTGGTCGCATACCTGGGAGTTTCTTTCGCCGTGAGGCGCGCCCCCCTGAGCGGGCAATCCTCACCTGCAGGTTGATTGATCGCCCAATTCGCCCCCTTTTCCCAAATTGGTTGCGCGACGATCTTCAAATCGTTGCTACTTGCCTTTCCCTAGATGAGAGGGTTCCCCCTGATGTGCTCGCTGTAACCGGCGCATCACTTGCCACCTTGATTGCCAAGATCCCCTTCCATGGCCCAATGGCTGCGGTGCGAGTGGGCTTACTTGGCGACGACTTCATTTTGAATCCAAGTTTCCGTGAAATCGAAAGATCAGAACTTGATCTCGTGGTAGCTGGAACCCCTGATGGGGTGGTGATGGTGGAAGCGGGCGCGAGGCAGCTGCCTGAGCAAGACATGATTGAAGCCATCGACTTCGGCTACGAAGCAGTTGGGGAATTAATCCGCCATCAACGCGACATCCTCGCTGCAATGGGGATTGAGCAGGTAATGCCAGAAGCACCAAAAGAAGATAAAAAAGTGCCTGATTACCTGAGCAAGCAGTGCTCCAAGGAAATCGGCAAAGTGCTAGCCCAGTTCAGCCTTAGCAAAGGTGAGCGGGATACCCAACTAGACGCAATCAAGTTAAAAGCAACCGAAACAATCGCAGCCCTTGGTGATAGCGATCCAGTAAAAACTGCGATTTCCAGCAGCAGCAAGCTGCTTGGCAACAGCTTTAAAGCCCTCACCAAAACAATGATGCGGGCTCAAATCTTGGAACAGGGCAAACGGGTAGATGGCCGCGAGCTCGACCAGGTGCGTGAAATCAGCGCAGCTGTGAGCGTATTACCAAAAAGAGTGCATGGTTCGGGTTTATTCCAACGCGGGCTCACCCAGGTGCTTTCCACCGCCACCTTGGGCACCCCTTCTGATGCTCAAGAGATGGATGATCTAAATCCCATCAATGAGAAGCACTACTTACATCACTACAACTTCCCGCCTTATTCCACCGGTGAAACAAAACCGATGCGATCACCAGGTCGCAGGGAGATTGGCCATGGTGCTCTAGCTGAACGGGCCTTAATCCCTGTGCTTCCAAGCAAAGAATCCTTCCCTTATGTGCTGCGGGTGGTTTCCGAATGCCTTAGCTCCAACGGTTCCACTTCGATGGGTTCAGTGTGTGGGAGCACCCTTGCCTTGATGGATGCAGGTGTGCCACTCCTAGCCCCTGTTAGTGGAGCTGCCATGGGGCTAATTAAGGAGGGAGAAGAAGTGAGGATCCTTACCGATATTCAAGGAATTGAAGATTTCCTTGGCGATATGGATTTCAAAGTTGCTGGCACAGAAAAGGGCATCACAGCTCTACAGATGGACATGAAGATGACCGGTCTTGATGTGCCAACAATCGCAAAAGCGATAAATCAAGCGCGTCCAGCGAGGCTTCATATCCTTGCGAAAATGCTTGAAGCAATTGATAAACCACGCGATGTAATGTCGCCCCACGCGCCAAGACTGCTTAGTTTCCGCATCGATCCTGAATTGATTGGCACTGTTATTGGTCCTGGTGGTCGCACCATCAAGGGCATCACAGAGCGCACAAACACCAAGATCGATATCGAAGATACCGGCATCGTTACTGTTGCAAGCCACGACGGTGCAGCAGCGGAAGAAGCTCAAAAAATTATCGAAGGGCTTACACGCCGCATTAGTGAAGGAGAAGTATTCCAGGGTCACATAACCCGGGTAATACCAATCGGCGCTTTTGTTGAAATCCTTCCCGGTAAAGAAGGCATGATTCATATCTCTCAACTATCTGAATCACGGGTAGAGAGAGTGGAAGATGTGGTGAATGTGGGTGATCAGGTAACAGTGCGGGTTCGGGAAATCGATAACCGCGGCCGCATTAACTTGAGTTTGCGCGGTGTACCCCAGGATGGTTCAGATCCCGAACCAACGGTGATCCTGCCGATTGGAGAGGTTTAGGTTTAAGCGCTTAGCTGCCTAAATTTGAAAGCCGGGATCGATGCCGGCCATCGCCTTTGCTGCCCGCTCACATAGGAGCTGGTGGCTACGGCCATGGCTAGCAATTAAACAACCAGCCTGAAGAAAACTTCCATTGCTATAGGTAAGGGCTTTGCCATCGGCGTGGTTAAAGCCTCCACCAGCGGCCCTTAATACCGCCTCCGGTGCGGCCATATCCCAATCCTTGGGTGCAGTTTCACCAGACAGCGACACATAAACATCTGCATCACCACGCAGAATTGCCGCCACTTTGCAGCCCACACTGCCCACCGTGAGGCAACTGCCGATTTGTAATTGCTGCAATAGTTGCTCTAAGCGCTGATCACGATGGTTGCGGCTTGCCACCAATACCAGTTCGGCTAATTCTTGGCGATTACTGAATTCCACAGGTTTTTTTACTCCGGCGCGGTTTTCGCACCAGGCCGAGCCTCTTCCATCGAGCAATAGACCAAGCCAAAGTTCTTGCCGTTCTGGGATTAACACCACACCGAGCACAGGCCGTTGCTGCTGCACAAGGGCTAGATGAACGGCGTATTCACCAGTTCCCTGCAAAAAATCCTTTGTGCCATCAAGGGGATCAAGGATCCAACGCCATTGATATTGCGGATCCAGGGCTTGATCTTTTGCTGTTTCCTCACTTATTAAGTTCCAAGGAGCAGCTGGAAAGGCATTGGCAAGGCCTTCAAGCAGTTGTTTATTTACTGCTAAATCAGCTGCCGTAACAGGGCCTTCTCCACCATCGGCAACCGTTAAGGCGCGGCAGTGGCCATAGGGGGGCTGTTCGCCCCGGGCATAAGCCCGCAAAATATCTGCCGATTGCCAACTCAAGGTTCTTAGAACCGTTAGCAGTGGATCCAGCTCTACACCCGTTGGTAAGGGCATCATGGAGGTACAACAGGAAGTCATTGTGACCGAGAGCTCAGAACCCAAAGGGGGAGTGCTCTATTTGGTGGGCACACCTATTGGCCATCGCGGCGACCTATCGCCAAGAGCACAGTTGGTGCTAGCTGGGGTAGATCGCATCGCCTGTGAAGATACGCGGCATAGCGGCTTGCTGCTGCATGGTTTTGGCATTCGTAAGCCCCTAATAAGTTTTCATGAACACAACCAAAAACAACGCATTCCTGAATTATTAATAAAGCTGGCCGCAGGGGAATCACTGGCCCTTATTAGCGATGCTGGCTTGCCAGGTATTAGCGATCCAGG
>NZ_CEXBMR010000048.1:0-4163 GCF_982614295.1 Synechococcus sp. | reverse complement strand
TTAGCTCATTTTAATAACTTTGCACCCCAGGGAGAATGCACGGTGGTGCTCGGTGGTGCAGCAGCAGCAGCACTTGCCCCCTGGGATGAAGTGCAATTACGGCAGGAACTGGATGCATTGATCGCCAAGGGGCTAACCGCATCGGAAGCAGCTAAGCAATTAGCGCAAAGCAGTGGCCAACAACGCCGCGCCCTATATGGGTTGCTGCACCGGGCAGAATGAATGGGAAGGAGGCTGAATTGATGTTGTTGCGATTGCGGCTATTTATGGGCAGTGTGATCGGCACATTTGTTTTGCTGTTGATGTTGTGCCTTGGCAGCCAAAACATTAACGAACGCAGTGTCGTGAATCTCGGCGTGGGCCGTACGGTGCCGTTACCGCAGGGTTTTGTGGTGGGTATGGCAATTTTATGCGGAGTATTCAGCGGCGGTGCTGGTGCGGCACTGCTGGGCCCAAACGGCGATGATTAAGGCTTTACTGGGCTGCCAGGCACGGCATAAAGAGCGCCTTCCAGCACGATACGGCTTATGCCTTGGGCCAAAATATATGGAGCTGTGAGCTCAAGCAGGCTGGAATCTGGCACCTTAATAACCCTTTGGCTGCGGCCGCATTGCCTTTTGGCCTGGCGTGGATTAATGAATAAAGCAATCGCTTGTAATTCCTCTTCCTCAGAAGCAATAAGACCCAATTCTGTGAAATCTTTTACCGGGGTACCTTTGAGTTCCACTTCACGATCTACCAATAAATAAAGACTTGTTGGCAATTCACTTGCAACTAAAGGTTTACTAACGCAGGGGCTGCTATCACTGAGATTTGCGGTTACGGCAAGGGGTGCAAAGGCAATGAAATCACTATTTGATTCGATTTCGAGATCATTAATTTCAAGTTCCTCTTTCACATAATCTTCTTCTTCGGTGTTAACGACAAAAGCTGCGGAGTGGGTTAACTCCAGCTCCACCAGATCTTGCGCTATTTCTGGCTTTCCTATCGCTTTTACAGCAGAACCAGCAATCCGCAGATCTTTTATTGCCCCATAAGCTTCTAAACCGATCGCAGCTTTTATGGTGCGGCTCACAGTATTTGCGCTGCAACTAAATGCCTCAGCAAGGGCCGCAGCGGTTTCACCCGCTTGGTAACGCAGCACTACCTCCTGCTTTTGGCTGTCATTCAGCCGTGAGGCCGCCATTACCAAATCTGCCGCAGCTATAAAATCTAAGCGTGTATCTGGCAATATGGGAGATTGCGTTTCAATACGGCTTAATTTGATTTGATTTGCACATGCTCCCTTAGCTCAGCTGGATAGAGCAGCTGCCTTCTAAGCAGCCGGTCGAGTGTTCGAATCACTCAGGGGGCGTTCCCAGAACCACTGCAATAACTAGCTTCCAAGCCAGTCAGAGCCTTGATTCTCATCAATTAGCTAAAGCGCCAGGATTCGCCAGAACTCTTGCAAAATGGTCAGCACTCTGCAATATTTCACCTAAATCCCACCCCGGCCAGGGAAATACAATGGCTCTAGACCGCCCTAAATGGATCGCCGACCTGTCTAGGAGCTTTAAGCGGCACCGTTTAAGCCGCCCCGGGTGGTCAATAGAAATAAAAGGTGAGCGCTTAAGAGTCGTTTCATCTGAGTTACCACCACGGCCAGATGAGCCACCAGATTCACCACCAAAACGAAGGGCCTTCACTCTCAAAGCAGCGCCGGGGCCGGCTACCGCTTCAGCAGCACTTGTGGAAGCCGGCAAAATATTTGATTCAGTAATGGCTGCGGAGTGGAGCTGGCCCGATTCGGAAGCAGCGTTTGAAGTGGGAAATCCAGATCGGCTGGGGGTGGTGGCAATTATGAGACTTATTGCAGCGCTTAAGCAAGAACTAGTTAGTGAAAAAATAGGACTAAGCACTTGGAATCGAACTTATTTACCATATATGGCAGTGCTTACAAAAACCGCCGCTGCTCACTACTGGAGCGAAGACGAAAAACTTTTAGAGACAACGCTAAGGAATTGGGAGCCAAACTCCAGGTCAAGGCAAATGGCGCACGACCGAATCCGCCGGCTGTGGAAATTAGCTAGATGGGAATGGCCCGAAAAGATTGCAGCAATGCGAGGTAATGGAAAAGCAGCCGTTAGCCCCCACGGAGTAAGGGCCTTTACTGATAAGGAGCTAGAAGAATTAAGGGCAAGGATTGAACGTAGTTACAGGCTCACGCCGGCAGATCTGGTGGCCTGGGATTGTATGATTTGCTTCGGCCTGCGGCCCGCAGAGCTAAAAGGATTGGTTCTAAGCAATAAAAACAACTACTTCAGTGCAACTGTTAGCCACCAAAAAAAAAGTAGTAAAGGCTTAAGCGGGGCAAGGATTGTTCCGGCGATTCCACCAACCGGGTGGGCCGCTGATTGCGATGGCTTACTAGAAAGGTGGGAAAAATATGGCCTGCCTTTATCAGTGGTAAATCATCCACGCTCAGCGGGGGAGGCTTTGAGCCAGCAGCTAGACCGCATTCAGAAATCAAAACCAGTTGAGATGCCACTTGACGCAGAACTAACCAGTTATGGCTGCCGCCATGCCTTTGCATTGCGCCTTGGTATCGACCTGGGGCTAAGCGTTAGGGAGTCGGCGGAGCTGATGGGGCACAGCCCCCAGGTGCATCTATCGACCTACGGCCGGAGAATAGATGAACCGAAATTGCAAGCAAAAATAAAGCTATTACTGAAGAATAGATAAATAGTCACAAGATAAAAAAACGAGACCATTTTATAAACTTGTTTTAGCTAATTAGGCGGCTAGGTTTGCTTTGTGGAGGCCAACTCCGCACAAACTAAGCTCTAACAACAAATGGCTTTTAACCTCACAACTGTGGAGGCTGTGGATGCTTTACGCATATCCGCAACCACCCTGCGAAGATTACGAAAGGAAGGAATTTTGAAGCCCGGGATTCACTTCAGGGCATTAGGTGCAGGTGCAATCCGCCCGCCTCTCCTTTGGGATGGTGTGGCAATAGATGCAGCGCTCACAAGCCGCAGCCGCCGCACCCTTAAAGCAGTGGGGGTGGGCTGATGGACTTCATCAAAACCCTGCCAGAACTGGCCGATCTCAACGAGAACCTGCCCTACCCCGACACCATCGCCGAGGCCTATTGGCTGGCAGAGCTGGCCTGCATGTGTCATGACCGAATAAAGGGAAACCCCTCAAACCCGGCCAAATTCTGGGGGCTGCTGGATGTTGAAGACGCAAAGCACCTAAAGCATTTCCTGCGGGATGCAGGCAACGGTGTTTCAGAGGCTGCAAATGACTTGCAAATGCTGGTCAAGGCCGAGGCCGAGTTGGAAGCCGAGTCAATCAAAGCCGAGGCCGAGTACAGAAAAACAGCATGAAAAAGACCGCCACCCAGGCGGGCAGCGGCCAGTCAAGCAACACTGAGCCCAGATTACCCGCCTTTATTGATGAATTGCAACGGCTCCAGCGTTTAGAAGCTGAGCTAGCCCTATTGCCGATTGGCTGGGGTGCAGAGCGTAAAGGGCCAATGCTGGATGAGTGGCAACACCACGAAGGCGCCAGCATTAACAAGCTGCAACGCTGGCCCGGTATCCGCTCAATTGGTGCCCGCACTGGGTTATTCACTGGCCCCCTACTGGCATTTGATTTTGATGGTGCAACCTCCCTCTCCTTGGGGCTTAATCCCACTGAGGTGATTAGCTGGCAAGTGCATCGCAACACCGACCCGGCAAGGCTAAAAGTATTATTTAGGCCCACACCTGAGCAGCTTCAGCAGTTGCCAGGGGGCGCTGAGTTCCAGGGCAAAACTATTACCGCCCCAAAAACTGATACCGCTAAAGGTGAAGCCTTAGAAGTGTTCTTTGATGGTGGGCGCCAGGTAATCATCCTTGGCGAGCATCCCAGCAGCGGCGGCCATTACTACTGGCCCGCTGGTATGGGGCCAGAGGCTCTTACCCCCCCACCTGCTAACTGGTGGGCGCATGCGCTGCAAATCGCTAATAAGTGCCACTACAACAAAACAACCGGCTCCAAACCCTGCTCAAGGCGCAATGGAACCCGCCGCTTAAATCCTTGCCCGATTTGCGGACGCCATGACGGCCAAGGCGGCTCCGCCCTCTGGTGTGAGCAAACCCAGCAAGGCCTAATCCTTTGCATGCCTGGCTCCACCT
>NZ_CEXBMR010000047.1:0-12983 GCF_982614295.1 Synechococcus sp. | reverse complement strand
AGATCATCTTCTAGCTGGGCTTCCTTACTGGTGCGCAGTTGTTTTTTTAGACGCTCTCGCCGTTTATCAATTTGAGCAACATCCGCAAGAGCTAGCTCCAAATTAATTATTTCAGCATCCCGCAAAGGATCAACAGAACCGCTCACATGAATTACATCGTCGTCTTCAAAACAACGCACCACATGAACAATTGCATCCACTTCACGGATATTTGCCAAAAACTTATTTCCTAAACCCTCCCCCTGGCTGGCCCCTGCCACCAAACCCGCAATATCAACAAATTCCACCCTGGTGGGCACCACATCTTTTGAATTGGAAAGCTGCCGCAATTCCTCAAGCCTTGGATCCGGCACCGCCACAGTGCCCACATTGGGCTCGATCGTGCAGAAAGGGAAGTTGGCCGCCTGGGCTTGGGCGTTAGCCACCAGAGCGTTGAAGAGGGTGGATTTGCCCACATTGGGCAGCCCCACGATTCCGGCTTTAAGCATTTCTTTAATTTAAAGGGTGAGCCGCACTCGCCAGTGCTGCTGTTTTCATGAAGAATGATTGCAGTGAAAACAGCAACCATCAACACACCTACCTTGCCTCAATCCGCACCAGCCCCATGGCGACGTTGGTGGCCTGCTGCATTGGTGTTGCTAGTGCTTGTTAGTGGCGCTGGTTTTTTGTTGCTGCCTTTGCTTAAAGGGCCAAAAAGAGATATCGGGCCCTACGTAACCAAGGTGAGCCAGGGCAGTTTGGCGGGAATCATCACTGCTAGCGGCGAAATCGAAGCGGAGCAGCGCGTAAACGTGAGCCCAAAAAGGCAAGGGCAACTGCTGGAGCTTTACGTAGATGAAGGCGACCAGGTAATTGCTGGGCAACCACTTGCCCGTATGGATCCAAGCGATATTCGCAACCGCCTAGAAGAGCTAAGAGCACAGCAAGCAGTGGCCAGGGTGGATTTAAATCGCAGCCGCGGCGAATACGAAAGACGCCTCCAATTATTCAGCCAGGGCGCCCTCAGTGGCGACGATCTTGCACGCTTTAAAGCCAACTTTGATAGCAGCAAAGCTGCTTACAACGCAGCCATACAACGCCTTGCCCAGCGAAAAGTTGAATCGGGTGATCTAGTAGTGCGCGCACCATTTGCTGGCACTATCACTAACCGATATTCAGATCCCGGTTCTTACGTAACACCAACTACCGCTGCCAGTGCAACGGCAGGAGCAACAAGCTCTTCAATTGTGGAATTAGCTGCCGGCCTTCAGGTAACTGCCAAGGTGCCTGAAAGTGATATCGGCCGCATAAGAAATGGCCAAGCTGCCAGCGTGAGAGTGGATGCATTTCCTGATCAACGCTTTGCAGCGCAAGTAAAACGCATCTCACCACGCACAGAAAAGAGCAGCAATGTAACTACCGTAAAAGTAGAATTAGAGCTAATTAATCCACCCTTAAATAAATTGCGCATTGGCATGACTGCCGATATCGATTTTGATGCCGGCCGCCTAACACCTAAACCCTTACTGCCAACCGTTGCAATTGTTACTGAGAATGGAAAACCTGGGGTATTGGTGCCTGGCCCTGGCAACCAACCACGTTTTGTGGAGATAACACTTGGCAGCAGCAGTGGCCGCAATACTCAAATACTCACAGGGGTGAAAGCCGGTGAACAAGTATTTATCGATCTGCCGCCCTGGGCGAAAAAGCGTAAGGAGAGTTAGCGGTTTGCCAAGTAAGCCGCACTTGTTGCAACGATTCGTTCACTAGCTTTGCCATCACCAAAGGGATTGTGGGCTTTTGCCATAGCGGCATAAGCTTCACTTTTTTCGAGGAGCAGGCAGGTTTCCCGTTCAATCGCCTCTGAGGAAGTACCTATTAATTTTGCTGTGCCTGCTTCCACTGCTTCTGGGCGTTCGGTGGTGCGCCTTAAAACAAGCACTGGTTTCCCTAAAGATGGAGCTTCTTCTTGCAAACCACCTGAATCTGTAAGTAATAATGTGCAACCACGAATTGCAGCTACCAGGCGGTCGTAATCAAGCGGTTCGGTGAGAAATATCCGTGGATGATCACCAAGCCATTCTTGTAATGGTTCCCGCACTGTTGGATTTTTATGTAGTGGCAATAGCAATGCCGTATCGGGGTGGCGATCCAACACCTTTAAAAAACCCGTCGCGATATCTTTTAAAGGGGTGCCCCAATTCTCACGGCGATGCACTGTGGCAAGAATCACCCGTTGTTTTTGCCAATCAAGGCCCGGCACTTCACAACTAGGTGCTGCTGCTGCCATCAACAACAACGCATCAATAACTGTGTTGCCCGTGGTGTGTATCTCACCCACCACCCCAGAGGCTTGAAGATTTTTTGCCGATTGGGCAGTAGGGGCAAAATGCAACTGAGCCACCTGGGAGATCAAACGACGATTCGCTTCCTCCGGGAAGGGGTCGTAGAGATTATCTGTGCGCAACCCCGCCTCCACATGGCCCACCGGGATTTGATCGTAAAAAGCCGCTAAAGCAGCCGCAAAGGCAGTGGTGGTATCACCTTGAACAAGCACTAAATCAGGTCGATTTTCGCCAAATTCTTTACGCAAACCCTCCAGCGCAGCGCAGGTCACATGGGTGAGTGTTTGCCTTGGGGTCATTAACTCCAAATCGCGATCTGGAGTTAACTGAAAAAGTGCCATCACTTGAGCCACCATTTCCTTGTGTTGCCCAGTTAGAACAACTCGGGTTTCAAACAGTGGCGAAGCTTGGAAAGCCAAAATTACCGGCGCCATTTTGATGGCTTCCGGTCTGGTGCCAAGCACCAGAGTGACGCGCGGTAATGAAGCCAATGGCAATTTTCTAGCAGCTTGATATTAAAGAGAGCTACCTGATGTGAGCTCTAGCTTGTGGCAATTAAACGCCAAAGCACCAATGCGCCAATACCAACGGATAAGCCAAGCATTGCTAATCGGCCGTTCCAGATTTCAGCCTGAGGGGTAAAACCCCTGCGCCAGGCATTCAGTTCTGTTGGCTCGAGCTGATTGGTGGGCGACACGGCAAAACGGAAATATTTTGGAAATATTAAGTGATTTTTTATATTAAAAAGGCGCTTTGCCATAAAGCTCAATCGCATTAGCTAAAGGCCAGCGGGGGGCTACGCCGAGGTTTAAAGCCGACCTTTGCCCCATTTGCAAGCGTTTACAGGCAGCTAATCCGATCATTGCTGCGTTATCGGTGCACCAAGCAAGGGGGGCTAAATGCAAATTGAGGCTGGCGGCAGTGCATGCCCCAGTTAGTTGGCGGCGCAATTCTGCATTTGCAGATACACCCCCCACCACCACCAAACCAGGCAAAGCTTGATCAACGGCGCAGCGCACACTGCGCTCCACCAACACTTTGCAAATCACCTGCTGAAAAGAAGCTGCTAAATCATTCACAGGTAAGGGCTCCCCAGCAATTTGCCAACGCTGCACCTCCCTCAGCACTGCAGTTTTTAAACCACTAAAGCTGAAGTCGTAGGGGTGCACGCCCCCATCTGGCAATGAAATACGCCCGGGCGGGAAGCGAAAACGCAAGGGATCACCGCCACGGGCGGCAATTTCAAGGGCCGGTCCACCCGGATAGGCCAAACCGAGGAGGCGAGCAACCTTGTCGAAAGCTTCTCCAGCCGCATCATCCCGGCTGCCAGCGAGGCGTTCGTAATTGCCAAAGGATCTCAGCGCTATTAATTCTGTGTGGCCGCCACTCACTAATAAAACCAGCATTGGCCCCTGGGGAGCTTGATCACCACTAAGAGCAGAGCAAAGATGTCCCTCGAGATGATGAATACCAATAAAAGGCTTCTGGGCTAATTGGGCTAAGCAGCGGCCTGTAACAGATCCCACCATTAAGGCCCCGAGCAATCCGGGAGCCACTGTGGCGGCCACTGCATCTAAATCGCTAAGGCTTACGCGTGCATTTGTTAGTGCCCTTTCCACTAAATGTGGCAAAGCCTCCACATGGCGGCGAGATGCCAGCTCTGGTACGACCCCGCCCCACAGGGCGTGTTCTTCAACCTGGCTTGCTACTTCACTACTCAAAACAGCCCCATCGCGCACCACTGCAGCCGCAGACTCGTCACAACTTGTTTCGAGAGCTAGAACCGTTGGCATTAGGGGTGGAATTCACACATAAACTATTGGGAGCAACCGCTAAGCGGGCCTGCCCATCATGCGCATCATGCAACAACTGATCTCAAAGGCATTTTCAAAGTTTTTTGCTGTAGCTCTTTGCGGCTATCTGCTTTTGGGTTTTGTTCCGTTAGCCCATGCCGGGGTAGCTGGATTAACTCAATGCAATGAAAACGCCCGTTTTCTATATCGGGCTAAATCCGCCAAAACTGCATCTGCCCAGGCTCGTTTCGAGCGTTACGGCCAAGCCCTTTGCGGCACTGATGGCCTTCCCCACCTTGTAGTAGATGGTCGCTGGAGCCATGCTGGCGAATTCATGCTGCCAGGGATTGCTTTCCTTTATATCGCCGGCTGCATTGGCTGGGCTGGCAGGTCTTACATCCAAGCAATCAAAGGCAAGGATGCAAACATGAAAGAGATTCAGATCGATCTTCCAGTTGCTCTTAAGTGCACCCTGGATTCCGCCAGGTGGCCTTTGGCTGCTTTTGCTGAACTCACATCTAATAAGCTCACAGAAGTAGATAGCAAAGTAACAGTTTCACCTCGCTGATTTAAAGATCCGAGCAACTCACTAAATCATTCAAACCTAATCCCAAATCATGAAAAAATTTCTGACCACCGCGCCAGCTTTTGCAGCAATTTGGTTCATGATAACCGCTGTAATCATGATTGAATTCAATCATTTTTTCCCAGACATGTTATTCGTTCCCGGCTAAATTCATCAACATTTCAAGCTGAACTAATGCATCATTAATATCATTGTTTACAACTACCGCATCGAACTCGAGCTCTGCTTTTAGTTCCTCTTCTGCCCTTTTGAGGCGTTTTTGGATCGCAGTTTCTAATTCGGTGCCTCGCCCCCTAATTCTGGCCTCTAATTCAGCCATAGACGGAGGTTTTAGAAATATTTGGAAAGCTTCAGGAAAGGTTTTACGCACCTGCCGTGCTCCCTCAAGCTCAATTTCAAGTAGCACCGGTGCACCAGCAGCTAATTGCTGCTCCACAGGTTGGCGAGGGGTGCCATAAGAATTACCAGCAAACTGCGCCCATTCCAACAAACCGCCGCATGCCACAAGTTGCTTAAATTCATCATTACTTTTAAAAAAGTAATCAATAGCTTCTACCTCCCCGAGCCTTGCCGGCCTGGTTGTGGCTGATACCGAAAGCCAAAGTTGAGGATGGTTCTTTCTTAACGCTTTCACTAGGGTTCCTTTTCCCACGCCGCTAGGGCCACTCAATACGGTGAGCCTTGGCTTTTGCCTTTCCATTGGCCGCTTCTCCATTTAAGTGGTGAATGCTTGGCGAAACTAGTACCGGGCACTCTGAGGCCATGCAACCCCAAGACACCACCTGCCTCCAAGCAGTGGTTGAAGAACTGCAGCCCATGCTGCTGCCAGCCAGATTCGAAAAGGCCCAACAACCAAGCACGAGCTCAGTGCAGCTGGGGTTTCGCACCCTTACGCAACGGCTCTGGCTTGAATTGCGTTGGCAAGCAGATGGCGCTCGATTCCATGGCTTACCTGCCCCTCCGCGCCAAGGCGAAGGGAGCACCTTGGCCCAACAGTTGCAACATGCCCTAGGGGGCCTAGCCCTCGTGAGCCTGGAGCAGCCCCCTTGGGAACGGGTGGTGCAACTCGGTTTTGCCGAACGCCCCGGAGCAACCCAAAAGCGCCTTGTGGTGCTTGAACTAATGGGTCGCCACAGCAATTTATTTCTGCTCGATGAACATAATTCCGTAATTGCTATCGGCCGCCAAGTGCAGGCCCATCAATCACGCTTAAGACCCATCGGCACTGGCGATTTCTATAGCCCTCCTCCGCCATTACAAGGGGCATTTCCCAGCAGGATTGAACCCTTTGAACAGTGGCGGCAACGGCTTTTATTGCGCCCAGAAACTTTAGGTAAAGCTCTTTTGCAGAGCTATCGCGGCCTCGGCCCTGCCCTGCGGGAGCAATTGATAGAAGCTGCAGATCTCAACTCATCAATGGAAGTAACCCTGCTAACAGAAGCCCAATTGCTTGATCTCTTCAGCGCGTGGCAGTGTTGGCTTAACGATCTAGAAACAAACAAGCTCAGCTTTAGCCCCTGGGGCACGGGTTATCGCTGTTGGGGCGCAACAGCAGAAAAAAGCGTTGCTACTGATCAAGATGCTGCGGATCAAAAAAACGAATTTTGTTTTAACTACGCCCTTGCTGCTTTTTATGGTGCGGGCGAGCAGCGCCGCCAATGTGAAATTGCGCAGCAAAAACTCAACCAGCAATTACAGCAATTGTTAGGCCGCGAACAGCGCGAACTAATGCAACAAGAAGATTTACTAGCTCGCTGCTCCGGCGAAGCGTTATTGCAGATGCAGGCAAATTTGCTGCTCTGTCGCCCTGATGTAGCCAGCAGTGGCCATCGCCACTTGCTGCTCGAAGATCCAGCAGGCGGTGAAAGTTTGCCCGTAGAGCTTGATCCACAGCTGAGCCTTGTTTTTCAAGCCCAGCGTTTCTACAAAAAAGCGCGCAAATTGCGCCGTTCCGTTGAAGCGATTAAACCGCGCTTAGCTCACCACCAACGCCGCCTTGAACTCCTGGAAAACAGCCTGCTGCAACTGGAGTTTGCAAATCCAAACGACCTTGAATTACTGGAGGCATTGCAGAGCGACCTCAACCCATTTCAAACAAAAAAAAGCCAAACCAAACGCCAACACAGGCGCCCAGAAAAGGAACCTCAACCCCTCACACTTACAAGCTCGCGGGGTTTGCGCCTATTAATTGGCCGCAATCATCGCCAGAACGACTGGATCAGTTTTCGTAATGCTCGCCGCGGTGATCTCTGGTTCCATGCCCAAGAACAACCCGGCAGCCATGTGGTGCTCAAGGGTTCCGAACAACTGGTTGCTGAAGCAGATTTACAGGCGGCTGCCGATCTTGCCGCCCATTTCAGCCGTAGCCGCGGCAATCTGCGCGTGCCGGTGTTGATGGTGCCGGTAGAACAATTGCAGCGCATCCCAGGCATGGAAGCTGGCCTGGTGCGCCATGGAGGCGGCGAACTGCTTTGGGGTGAACCGGATCGCGCCTTGGCGCTGCTGCCTAGCCTGAAGCCATGAGCAACACGGAGTTCCCGGCCGAAGTGGAGATGAGCTTCTCCGATCACCTCGAGGAATTGCGCTGGCGTTTATTGCGCAGCCTTGCAGCGGTGGTATCTGGAGCGGCGATTTGCCTTCTATGGGTGCGGCCCCTGGTGAAGTTGCTGGAGGAACCGGCCCAAGGCATCCGTTTTTTGCAACTGGCGCCAGGTGAATTTTTGTTTGTATCTCTGAAAGTGGCCGGCTATGCCGGGCTCACCTTGGCTCTTCCCTATGTGCTCTACGAAGGTTTGGCTTTTGTTATGCCCGGCCTTACTCGCAGGGAACGGCGTTTGGTGGCACCTGCGGTGGCAGCCTCAGCCGTGCTGTTTCTGGTGGGGCTTACTTTTGCCTGGTGGGCCTTGGTGCCTGCAGCCTTGCGCTTTTTGGTTAGTTATGGCGCCGATGTGGTGGAGCCGATTTGGTCTATCGAGCGCTATTTAGATTTCGTTTTGCTACTGATGGTGGCCACAGGTTTGGCTTTTCAGTTGCCCGTTTTGCAACTGCTACTGGGCTTGCTCGGCTTGGTGCGCTGGCGGCCAATGCTGGCGAGTTGGCGCCTGGTGATCTTGTTTTCAGCCGTTGCTGGAGCTGTGCTTACCCCCTCCACCGATCCGGTAACAATGCTGCTGCTTAGCGGGGCCATCAGCGCCTTATTCCTTGTGGGGGTGGGGCTTGTTGCCCTCACAGAAGGAATTCACTCATCCGCCCCTGATCCGCTAGAGGGAAGCTAAGGGCCTTGCCAAGGCGTGGTTTATCACGAGTGTTTAACAACCATTCGCGCACCTGTTCGGCCAAACCGAGCCCGTTTAGCTGCTCCGCCACCTGCTCAATGTTGAGTTGGTATTCATTCGCATCCAGGGGAAAGGATTGCTGCTCCAAATAGCCCCACATCACCTGGAAATAAAGGCGTCCGGCGCGGCGATGGAACTGAAGGTGATAACTCACACCCCAGCGGTTTTGCAAAATTGCAATCAACTCCTCGGCGCTGAGGGGCACTACCTGATCAAGCAAGTGGGCAACAGCATGGTGGAGAGAAAGGTTCATAATGGTGGATATCTGTGGCGGCGCGCCCACCTATGACCCAGCTATCGGCAAATGACGTACCCGGCATGGGTCGCCGGCAGTTCATGAACCTGCTCACCTTTGGATCCGTAACAGGTGTAGCTCTGGGGGCCCTTTACCCAGTGGTCAACTACTTCATCCCGCCCCGGGCAGCTGGCGGAGGCGGAGGCACCACCGCCAAAGATGAATTGGGCAATGTGGTTACCGCCAGCGGCTGGCTTGCAAGCCATAAAGAAGGTGATCGCAATTTGGTGCAGGGCCTCAAAGGCGATCCCACTTACCTAATCGTGGATGGGCCTGAAGCCATTGGCAATTACGGCATAAATGCCATATGCACTCACCTTGGTTGCGTGGTGCCATGGAACAGTGGCGCTAACAAATTCATGTGCCCTTGCCACGGCTCCCAATACGACAGCGCCGGCATGGTGGTGCGGGGTCCTGCCCCCCTATCTCTTGCTCTAGCCCATGTATCGGTAGAAAACGACAACGTTTTTCTTACCCAATGGTCTGAGACAGATTTCCGTAATGGCGAAAAGCCATGGTGGGGCTGAACTCCAGCCGTTTTTAGCCTCAATTATTTGATCCGATCCGCCCCGCCTCCCCCTCCGATGCGTCGTTTTCTATCCCTGCTAATCAGCTCCTTGTTGCTCAGCATCAGCTTGCTGGTGGCACCTCAAGCCAGTTGGGCTTATCCCTTCTGGGCTCAGCAAAACTACGACAATCCCCGGGAGGCCACCGGCAAGATTGTTTGCGCTAACTGCCATCTCGCCAAAAAACTCACCCAGGTAGAGGTGCCGCAGGCGGTGATGCCAAACACCGTTTTTAAGGCTGTAGTAAAGATTCCTTACGACACCGCAGTGCAACAGGTGGCAGCTGATGGCAGCCGAGCAGGCCTCAATGTGGGCGCTGTTGTGATGTTGCCCGATGGCTTCACGATCGCGCCAGCCGATCGGCTCAGTGATGAATTAAAAGAAGAAACCAAAGGGATTTACTACACCCAATACAGCGATAGCCAACCCAACATCTTGCTGGTGGGTCCGTTGCCTGGTGATGAGCATCGCGAAATCGTGTTCCCGATTCTTTCTCCCGATCCCGCCACTGATTCCTCTATTCACTTTGGTAAATATCAACTTCATATCGGTGGTAATCGCGGCCGCGGCCAGGTGTATCCCACCGGAGAAAAAAGCAATAACAGCATTTACAACGCCTCTGTAACAGGCCAGGTGAGCGCCATCACCAGCGACGACAAAGGCGGTTCCACTGTGAGCATTAGTGCCGTTGATGGCAGTTCCACCGATGAGGCAATTCCCGCTGGCCCGGAACTGCTGGTGAAAGTTGGAGACAGTGTTACCGCAGGCCTGCCCATCACCTCTGATCCAAATGTGGGTGGTTTTGGCCAGATGGATGCTGAAGTGGTGTTGCAAAATCCAGTGCGTATTTATGGCCTGCTCGCTTTCCTTGCAGCTGTTGCAATCGCTCAGATAATGCTCGTGTTGAAAAAGCGTCAGATCGAAAAAGTTCAGGCCGCAGAAGGCGTTTGATTCCATGCCCCTATCGATATTGCAGTCTCCGGGGCCGCTGCTGGTGGAGTTGGGCCCTTTGGCCATCCGTTGGTATGGCCTGCTGATTGCTGTAGCTGTATTGCTTGGCCTTTGGGTATCAAGCCAGCTTGCAAAATTGCGCGGCCTAGATCCAGGTGTGATCTCGGATTTACTACCGCTAATCGTGCTCTCTGCAGTGATCGGGGCAAGGCTTTATTACGTGCTATTTGAGTGGCAGCAATATCAAATCAATTGGCTTGAGGCTTTTCAAATTTGGAAAGGTGGTATCGCAATCCATGGAGCTTTGCTAGGTGGATCTATTGCCGTGATCGCTTACAGCCGCTGGATGAAACTGTCATTCTGGGCTTTGATGGATGTGCTTTTGCCATCAGTGGCCCTAGGCCAAGCGATCGGGCGCTGGGGAAATTTCTTTAATTCAGAAGCTTTTGGTTTACCCACATCACTGCCCTGGAAACTCTTTATTCCAGTAGCAAATCGCCCTGCTGCATATTTAAATGAAAGCTGGTTTCATCCCACTTTTTTATATGAATCAATCTGGGATTTAGGTTTATTTGTATTACTAATTTTATTATTTCGGCAGCGGCGAACTAATGGCGAATGGCTGTTACCAAAAGGGGGAATTAGCTGCGTTTATGCTTTGGGCTACAGCCTTGGCAGATTTTGGATCGAAGGCTTACGGCTAGATCCCCTTTGCCTATGGGGCAGCCTTGGTGAAGCCAATTGCTTGCGTATGGCCCAGTTGGTGAGTTTATTTCTTGCAATTGCAGGGGCCGCTGGATTGGCTTGGTTGCTTACCTTTAAAAGATCACTGCCAGATCCCGGACGACCAATTAGTTAGCAACCTTTTAATTACAACTTAATTACCAACCCATTGACTAACGCAAAGATTCAAATCGTTGGCGCCGGCCCCGGCGCTCCAGATTTACTAACTATCAGAGCACTGCGGGCTATCGAGCAGGCGCAATTACTTGTATGGACCGATTCTTTAGTATCACCTCAAATTGCAGCCCTTGCAGGAGCCGATTGTGAAAAACTGCGTAGTGGCAATCTCACCCTTGAAGAAGTGCTTCAGGCAATGCTTGATGGGGTAGCTCGCGGCCTACGGGTGGTGCGGCTTCACGATGGTGATCCCTGTTTATATGGCGCTTTACATGAACAAATTTCCCGTTTAGCTGATGCTGGCATTGAAGTTGAAGTTATACCTGGTATTAGTGCCTATCAAGCAACAGCAGCAGCGCTTGGGGCTGAATTAACAATTCCTGGGCTCGTGCAAACAATTGTTCTAAGCCGCGCCAGCGGGCGCACCGGCACACCAGCTCGCGAATCTTTAGCGCACATAGCAGCTCTTGGTGCTTCTCTCTGCCTTTATCTAAGCGCCCGCCATGTGGAAGAGGTTGAAGCGATATTGCTGCAACATTACCCAGCAGATACCCCTGTAGCGGTGGGTTATCGAGTTAGCTGGCCCGATCAAAAATTACAACTGGTGCCATTGAAAGGTCTTGCTGCCTATAGCAAGGCAGAAAGATTGGAGCGCACTACTCTTTATTTAATAAGCCCTGCCCTTAATGCATCAGGAGCAGCAAGATCAAAGCTTTATAGCGCCGAACACGATCATTTATTTAGGCCTGCAATTGGTGCAACTCCTGCTCCAACTGTTCAGCCCTAAATTCACAATTAAGCCGTGCCACTATCGCCCTTAGATCTTGTTCTGCATTGCCGAGACAATCAGTGCCGCCCGGTGATGGAGTTACATTAAATACAATTGGCCCATCGCAGCTGATGCGAGCTTCCCCCAGCATCAACTTATGATTACGTTTATCAATTAGTTGAGGCCGCACCCCGCCATATCCTTCAGCGAATTTCAAATCTTTTAATTGAGCACTAGGCACAATTTTGCGCAAATCTTGCAAAAACAGCCAGCGCCTTAACCACGGCACTTCAAACAATAAATTACGCAGAATATAATTGCGAATATCGCTAATGCGAAATAATTGCCAAAGTACTGTTAAAACTGCGCCATCAAGCCTCAACACCTTTAGAAACTCCCAAAAAGTTTCAGGCCGGTAGCGTTCAAGCAATGGCAAAATTAAGGCTGTAGGGCCAAAGCGAGTTTTTCCTGGCACCAAAACATCTGGATCACCATGAATTGCAGCAAAGGGCAGCTTATTATTTTGCACTGTATAAACCTTGCCATTTAATAGTTTTGGTGTGAAGTAAAAACTACCGGCTACAGGCAAACATGAATATTCCAAGCCATGGCCCATGGCCTGAGCTATTAATAAACTATGGGCCCCGGCACTCACCACCACATAGCGAGCCTTAATTATTTCTGTTGCAGTATTAATTACATAACCATCTCCGTCTTTAGAGATATTCAGCACCTTTTGATTTAGTTGCACCTCCAGCTGTCGCAGAAGCCCCTTCTCAAGATCAGTAGCGATTGCAGCTTTTGCCTGATCGACAAATGATTTAGCCAAGGCTTGATAATCCACTGCAGAAGTGCTGGCAGCAAGGCCGATAGCTGTAATTTCCTCTGGCCTCAAAGCAGCGTTAATACCTTTTGCCACAGCCGGTTCCCAGCGACCTATCGCTGCAGCATCAAGTAACTCCATACCTGGAAAATGGGGCTGAAATTGCTTAAAACGTTCCCTCAGAAAATTGCATTCTTCAGGCCCCACACCGAGCACCATTTTAGGAAAACAAAACAACACTTTCTGCCTTTCTGCCGCTGTTAGAAGCTCGCCATAGCGCACCAACATATTGGCTCGCCGATTCACTTGAAGCGCTTTTTCAAGGTTGTAGTTGGTTTCAATATCGCCGCAATGGATAGTTTGGCTGTTATTAGTGGAGCGGGAATTAATCAGCGCCAGCTGCTTTTCTTTTTCTAATAGCAACACTGAGCCCAAGTTTGTGTATCGGGCAAGGCAAAAGAGCAGAGCCGTGCCAGACACGCCTCCCCCAACGATCAGCACATCAACCTCACGCACAGGCAAACCGCAAGACAGCCATCAAACCTAAGTATCGAGTCTAAGCCAACTGGGGGGGTAAGATTTGGTCAATGGGCGATTAGCACAGTGGTAGCGCACTTCCTTCACACGGAAGGGGTCACTGG
>NZ_CEXBMR010000046.1:10791-13409 GCF_982614295.1 Synechococcus sp. | reverse complement strand
TTGATAATTTTAGAATATGCCACAACATATATTAATTTTAAAAATACATCTTCCCTCGGCAATAATGGCGTTAATGCGGAGCTGAAATGGTTCGATGAGCAAGATCAGGAAGTTATAGTGCATCTCTCAAAAAATAATTCTGATATTAATTGGCGTGCCGCAAGATATATTAATTAAATTTTATTTTTAATTAAAGATAAAAATCACCGGGGGTGCATTGAGTCATCCACTGCTCTAAAACTTCATCTGGTGTTTCCAGATCTTGATGTTCATCGATTAAATCCCATATTTCCCAGTAAATCTGTTCAACTTGTAGTGGTAAACCTTCATAGCCTTCTAAAGGATTTGCATCTGTTATTTTTTCGTGGATTAATAGCAATGATTTGAGTACTAAACCAGTTTTTCCCTGTATGGTGGGCATCTCATCCCATCTTTTTTTAATTAGGTAGGTCCATTGCTTTATAGCTTTTGGATCCTTCTCCTTCTGCTCAATTTGATTTTCTACTAGTGCAATGATCGGATCAGCACCTGCTTCTGTTTTATTTGGATCAGTTAACACCCACAACAAGCTTTTTTTCAACAGTTTTCTTATTGGCATGGTGCGCGTTTTCAATAAACTTATTTTAGGCAGCTACCACCCCAATTGCGCTCACCCACAAGCGGTAGTTCATTTGAATTACTATTAATGCCGAATGGAACAAGCCACAAGAATTCTTCTAGAGGAATATTGCGAAAATTATTGGGATTTTGGCTTGGGTTTAGGCGGGGCTTTCCTTGAATTTGCAGATGAAAAATTTGATATTCTTTTAAATATTGCTATAAATCACGATCAAGCGATTAAGGAATGCATTCAAGATCAACTCCTTCTTTTTCCATTGGAAATTGATTTTGAAGTAATCATTGCCCATGTTGTTTTGCATCTTAGTGATGAGAAAATTATTGATTTCAAGCGCTTAGCGTTTGCTTTATGGGATCCACATAAAAAGGATTGCCCATTTAATGATCTTGATAACTGCCAAATTTTGGCGTTTAATTTTACCGGGAAGTATGCAGAATATGAATATTTTGGGAGCTTAATTGCTCGAAATCTAGCAGATAGCAATTCAATAATTACTTCAAATATGCTGAAAAATAACTCTATTTCGATGAGAGATCTGCTAAAGGATATTTAGAGTAAAACAGCATTTGCGCTGTTTGCTTGCTCGCCTTGAGCGGCGCCGTGCCTGAACTTCGAGCAATTTCCGCAATTATCTGAAATCGGTGCTAGATTTGTAACAGATTCTTAAGCGCCGATGTTTTTGAGCTTGTTTGGATTTTTATTTGCAGTCCTTTCTTTTGTGCAAGTGCCTCAGTGGGATAACGACTGGACTAAATGTTCAGTAAACGTGCCCGATACCGCTTGCCATTGGTACGTGGTAAATCCAGATAACACCTTTGGCAAAGGTTTTAGCTGGATTACTGCTCCGGAATACGATGTTACGGCTTTGCGTGATATCGGTACCCAGCACGAACTAACAGTTGCCCAGGGTTTTAAAACTACTGTTGAATTAATGAATTCTGACGCTTCAGTGAAGTATGGCGACGATTACTAACCCTTCTAATTAACTAATCATGGCACACGACTGGAATGCTTTATTTTCTTCTTTGCCTAGCGAAGAATTAGACAAGGTTGCTTTGCTCAGAATGATTGAGTGCACTAATGGTGTAATTCAACACCTTTTTAGAGATGAAGCTGAAGATGCCTTATCTGTTGAAGAAACACGTATTGCGATGAAATTCTCGATGGGTTGTATCAAAAATATGTGCATTCCTTTAGGAGACGATATGATTACATTTGCACCTGCCACAGCGGATGCAATTGGATTATTGAGGGAATTATATGTAAGTGGTGTAAAAAACGGCAATCAAGCAGCTTTAGCTGAATTCTTTGTTGCATCAGAGGCTAATTTGCGCGCAGTGGGCATAGAAAGAATTGAAGCGGCTAAAAGACAGATTTTTTATCATATTTATGAACTTCCTCCTCACACTCTCGATTGGGGTTTAGATTATATTCGAGGTTTTGTTGGTGCCTCTAAATAGCTATTGCCAAGCTATTGTTTAATCACTGTTTAATTATTATTTGATTATTGCCTGCTTGCAATCGTCCAAAAAGCAGTTGCTAGTACAGCAAGTAAGCCCATGCTAGCCGCCCAGCTAGGGCTTAAAGCCCAACTCAGTATCAGCTGAAAAACTATCCCCACCCCTATAGCTAAAGCAACGCTACTAATAACCAGCAATAGCTGCCTTTGAACCTCGCCTAGGCCAGCTGTGATTAGTTCTGTTTCAAACCTCGAGAGCGGACCGCTTAGGGGCACATAAAACGCCAGCGCCCACAGGGCACTACCACTAAACAACACACTTAAATCAGCACTGGCTAGGGGCATTGCTATCCGTTGCTCGCTTTGCATCTCTAGCATCCATGAATCAATCTGAATTGGCTGTGTCGGAACCCTGGAGCTTTCGCGGCCATCCAATCCATTGCCTAGAGCGCAACACCTCCGGCTCTGGAGTGCCGGTTCTTCTGGTTCATGGTTTTGGCGCTTCTACAGACCACTGGCGCTTCAATATTCCTGCTTTAG
>NZ_CEXBMR010000046.1:0-10691 GCF_982614295.1 Synechococcus sp. | reverse complement strand
GTTCATGGTTTTGGCGCTTCTACAGACCACTGGCGCTTCAATATTCCTGCTTTAGAAGCCCATCATCCAGTTCATGCCCTAGATCTTCTTGGCTTTGGCCGTAGTGCGAAACCATCTGGCGAGGCCTATGGCGGTGAGCTCTGGCGTGATCAGCTTTGCAGCTACGTAACTGAACGCATCGGCAAACCCACAGTTGTTGTTGGCAATTCCCTTGGCGGTTATGCCGCCCTTGCAGCCGGTGCTGCCTTGAAGCAGCAGTGCGCCGGAGTGGTGCTGCTAAATGCAGCCGGCCCTTTTAGCAGTGAGCAAAAGCCCCCTCAAGGCTTTGCAGCAATAGCCCGCAAAACAATTGCTTCTGCCTTACTGCAAAGCCCTGTTTTGCAACGTTTGATCTTTGAAAACCTGCGGCGGCCCGCCACGATTCGACGCACCCTTAATCAGGTTTACGTAGACAAAACCAACGTAGACGACTTTTTGATCGAAGCAATTCGGCGGCCATCGCTTGATCCAGGCGCTTTTGGTGTTTTTCGCACTGTTTTTGATTTTCCTAAAGGTGAACCGCTCGATCATTTATTTGCTGAGTTGCACGCTCCTTTGTTGTTGCTCTGGGGCATCCGCGATCCATGGATCAATGCTGTAGGCCGCAGGGCTTTATTTCAAAGCTATGCCCCAAGTGCAACCACTGAAGTTGTATTGGAGGCGGGTCATTGCCCCCACGACGAACAACCAGCGGTTGTTAACAAAGAGCTGCTGCAATGGCTTCAAACCCTCAACTGATTTTTTCTAATGGCCCTGCAACAGCTCACCAGCCCCTATCCCCATTGGTTATTTACAGACGCCAGCAGTGGCGATCAGATCCGTTTGGTGCCTGAACGGGGCGGATTGCTTACCGGCTGGTGTTGCGGCGGCACTGAAATTGTTTATCTAGATGAGGCGCGTTTTCTGGATCCAAGCCAGTCGATCCGCGGCGGTGCACCGGTGCTATTCCCAATCTGTGGCAATTTGCCAAACGACCAGTTGCCCCTTGCCGATGGTCGTGTTGCCAGCCTTAAGCAACATGGTTTTGCCCGCACCATGCCGTGGCAGCTTTCTGCTCTGGAAGATGGTTGCGGTGTGAGACTCGAACTCACCCACACCGCCACCACCATGGCGGAGTTCCCATTTGAATTCCTGCTGCAACTTGATTACCGCCTAGCTCCTGGTGCTCTAGAGGTGTTGCTTACGCTTCACAACCGCTCCAGCCAATCGCTGCCTTTTAGTTTTGGTTTGCATCCTTATTTCAATATTTCCGATCTAACCGGCCTCAAATTTGAAGGAATGCCAGAGCAGTGCTTAAACCATCTGCAAATGGCCCCTGCCGCCACGGCCGAACAATTGCAAAAGCTTGAACAGGGCATTGATCTATTGGTGCGGCCAGAAGCATCTGTATCCCTTGTTGATATTGCGGCGAAACAACGTTTGCGGATGGAATTGAGCAAGCCCTGGAATCTGGCGGTGTTTTGGACTGATCCCCCCCGCAAGATGATTTGCATGGAACCCTGGACAGGGCCTCGCCAAAGCCTGATTAGTGGCGATAGCAAGCTTGAATTAGCAGCAGGCGCAAGCCAGGAGTTGCAGTGCCGCTATGTGGTGGAAGGCCTGTAGCTGGAAAAGCACTGATAAATTTGCCTGTAATTAAGCGGTGGCCTTTGGGTGAGTGAAGTAAAACGGCGCTTTAGCTATCGGCCCGATATCGACGCAATGCGTGGTATTGCTGTATTAGCAGTATTTATATATCACTTAAATGAAGCCTGGCTCCCCGGTGGTTTTGCCGGGGTAGATATTTTCTTTGTGATTTCTGGATATGTAGTAACAGGATCAATAATTGGCCATAGCACCGAAACCCCTTGGCAACAGCTAAGTGGTTTTTACCTGCGGCGTATCCGGCGGATACTGCCAAATTTGCTGGCATCTGTTGGTGTAACAAGCCTTGGTATTGCCTTATTGGTGCCACCAACTGAAACTCGTAGCCTGTTTGGTGATGCCGTAAAAGCTTTATACGGTTGGTCTAACAATCGCTTTGCTGCCAAAGCAACCGATTATTTTGGCTTGGATTCAAATTTGAACCCTCTATCCCATACCTGGTCTTTAGGGGTGGAGGAACAGTTTTATCTGATCTTTCCGCTGCTGCTTTTGCTTATAGGGGTAGGCCGGAGGCGGGCCATACCGATATTGCTAGGGCTTGTAATTGCTTCTTTGCTGCTGAGTTTGTGGTGGACGCGGGAAGCACCGATTTTGGCTTTTTTCTTGATGCCAAGCCGGTTTTGGGAATTAAGCGCAGGTTCAGTGCTGCTGCTTGCCCAATTGCAAGGTGTCAAAGCGGGGAGCGGGAAAGCTTGGCTCAGGATTAGTGGTTATGGCCTGCTGCTGTGGGCACTATTTAAAACATCAGCGCAGCAGGGATTCCCTGCCCCTGGCGCGCTTGCAGCGGTATTAGCCACGTTGTTGCTGTTGCAGGTGGGTTTTGAAGCTGCCTCGCAACGCTTCTTGCCTTGGCGCTGGCTAGAGCGGGCATTGGTTGCCTGCGGTTTGCTTTCTTACTCGCTGTATTTATGGCACTGGCCGGTGCTGATCTTTTTACGTTGGACCTACGGCATCGATCGGGTTTGGTTGTATCTGCTGGCGATTGGTTTGTCTTTTGGCTTTGCCTGGTTGGCCTATGTGCTGATTGAGCAGCCGGTGCGGCGTAAACCATTGGCGGGTCCGTGGCAGTGGGGCTTAGCACTGGCAGCAATTGCTTTTACCTGGACGGGTATCGATGCTTTGGCTCATCCATTTAGGGGCAAGCTTTTTCTTGGTAGTGGCCTTGATCCGGTGCCAAAACTAGAAAAGATTGCAGAACATCGCCCGGTGATTGTGGGCACTGAAATTAGTGATGCCAGTTGCAGTGTGGCGAACTGGACGCCTTACAGCACTACAAGCCGCACCGATTTCAAGCGCTGCATAAAGGCGGGCCGCCCTGGCGCTGCAGAAATCTTTCTGCTCGGTGATTCCCATGCCCATCATCTGCTGCCAATGCTTGATGAGGTAACAAATAAGAGCAAGCAAGCAATTACTTTTACATTTAAAAGTAGTTGCTTGATAAGCCCTGATATCACGATAAGTTTTGACAACAAACCCTATGAGCCTTGCCGTCAATTTGCGGCCGGCGAAATAAATAGGGCAGTAGAAAGGCTCCAACCCGGCGACATAGTTTTGATTTCTACTTGGTTAAATAAGCAATTAGCTGATATTGATGGCCGCGGACGCCCCAATGATTTTCCGGTATATGTGGATGGCCGCCAGTTAAGCCCAGCTAAGGTGCGAGAGGCTTACATAGCCAGCACCCGTAAGATTGCTAAACAACTGGCAAAAAAAGATATTCAACTAGTGCTCGTTGTCGATGTGCCTATCTTGGCAAGGGAGCCGGTTGTATGCGAAGCCTGGGCTAAGTTGCTTCCTAATCGTGAGGGGGGTACTTTCTGCTCTCCATCTGCTGCAATTACAGCTGAAATGCAAACCACCCTGCGCCGCAGCTTGGCCCAGGTAGCAAAAGGTTTGCCAAATGTGCATATTTTTGATCCCACCGATTATTTATTGTTTGCTGGCCGGGTTCAGCACCGCCGTATTGATGGCACCTTGCAGTATGCAGATAGCCATCATCTTAGTTATTCCGGTAGTAAAGATTTAGCAGCACCATTTCAACGTTTTCTTGAGGCTCAAGGTTTAGTTGCTGCAAACCCCAGGTAAACGGCCGCGGCATAGTTGTTGCAATGGATCAAATTGATGTTTTACAGCTTCAATTACGCGCCGAGATGGTGCATCTTCCCAAGCGGCAATTGGGTGATGGCTGGGCCCCTGCAGCACTGTTAAGTAACCGCCAAATTGCTTGCAGGCCCGCCGCAGAGTTTCCACCTTGTAAGGGACCATGTCTCTGAGTTTTGCTAAGCCAAGCCCGATGCCACTGGCAGCCCCCAGCTGCAGCTGCCAGCCCATGGCGGCAGGTGATTGCAGCAAGCTGTGCGCCTGAACAGGTTCAAGCCCCAGCCGCAGCAACCATTGATCCGCCGCCAGCGGCTGCTCTGTTTCTGAGTTGCAGTGATCTAGCTCTAGCCCTAAAGGCAGCAGCTGCAGCAGCTGTTGATGTTGATGTTGCAACTCAGTGTTATCAAGGCTCACCAGCCCAAGCATTAGTGCAGCGGCCCCTGGCCCCTGGCGCCACTGGATGAATTCAAACGCCAAGGGGCTTTGTAGCAGCAAATGTTGGCGTAATTCTTGTAATTGCAACAGCGGCCCAGATACACGCAATAAACGGCGCGCTTGCGGCAAAGGCATTGTGCGTAGCGTGATTTCGCTGATCAGCCCAAGGCTGCCCCAGCTTCCTGCAAACAAACGCATGAGGTCGTAGCCGGCCACATTTTTCACCACCTGGCCCCCTGCTTTTGCTGCAGTGCCATCACTGCGCAGCAGGCTTAGCCCCAGTAATTGATCGCGCAGGCCGCGGTAGTGATGTTGCAAGCGGCCACTTAAACCCCTTGCCACCAGCCCGCCGATGCTGCTGGGCCCCGCCACCGGCGGATCTAATGGCAACCATTGACCCTTTTCAGCTAAAACCTGCTGCAATTGCTCTAGAGGCAATCCTGCTTCCACCGTTACGGTGAAATCATCCACCGCATGCTGCAATACCCGATTGATGCGGGCCATGCTCAGTGTTGAACCGGCATCTGGCTGCAGAGCTGCACCCCAATGCAGATGATTACCAAAGCCACTAGGCACCCAGGGGCTGGCGCTGGCATGCAATTGCTGCACCAGTTGCATTAACTCATTGCGCTCTGGCGTTACAACTGGAACTTGATCCGGCATGCCGGCAGATGGAGCACAACCTCAAGATCATCGTCTTCGACGACGACCCCACTGGATCTCAAACCGTTCATGGTTGTTCGTTGTTGTTGGATTTCAGCAGCAACAACCTGAAGGCTGGCCTTGCGGATTCAGGGGCTTTGCTGTTTTTAATCACCAATAGCCGCGCTCTAGAGCCAGCCCAGGTGGTGGAGTTGTTTACAACGATTTGCAAACGCTTAAAACCACTTCTTGCTGAATTAGATCGACCTTGGCTGGTGGTGAGCCGTGGTGATTCCACCTTGCGGGGCCACACCCCCTTGGAGCAGGAGCTGATCTGCAGCTTGCTGGGGCCATTCCACGCCAATTTATTAGTGCCAGCTTTCCCCCAAGGGGGCCGCACAACGCTTGCGGGTCAACACTTATTGCATGGCGAGCCGGTGCATTTGAGCCCCTTTGGCAAAGATCGCCGTTTTGCTTACAGCAGCAGTTATCTAGGCCAATGGCTGGAATTTAAAAGTGGTGGCCGGCTTAATGCTGCTCGCATCAAAAATTTGCACGCCGCTGATTCATTGGCGGATTTAGCAGCCGGTGAATGGGCGGTTGTTGATGCCCAAACCCCCCAAGATCTTGATGATTTAGGAAAATCGCTGCGGCAGGAATTGCTTGAGGCCGGTAAACAACATTTCTGCCAAAGCGCCGCCAGCTTGTTAAACGGCTTAGCCCAAATTCCTGCCATACAGTTTTCGCTGGCTCAATTGCCCCCCCGCAAAGGCCCAGGCCTGGTGCTGGTTGGATCCTATGTACCCCTGGCGGATCAGCAGCTGGAGTTGCTGCTAGCTGAACCCCGTTGCCGGGGTGTGGAATTTCCAGTGGATCAATGGCTTGCAAATCCTGCAAGCAAACCCCTAGAGCTGGGCCTGCGGCAGCAATTGAGCGCAATTGCTGCCGCAGGCCTCACGCCGGTTTTATTTAGCAGCCGCGGCGAACGCCAGGCCATCAGCGCTGATCAGCAAAACCAGCTTGCCCTTGCCATGGCCGAATTGGCCTTGAGCTTGCCGCCACCACTGGCTTATCTGATCGCCAAAGGTGGCACCACCAGCTTCACCTTGCTGCGTGATGGCCTTGGTTTGGAGCGGCTGAGGCTTTTGGGGCAGTTGCTGCCAGGGTTGTCTTTGCTGCAAGCCCAACCGGCCCATCCGATTTGGGGTGAAATGCCGATCGTTACCTTTCCAGGCAATCTCGGTGATGCCAGCAGCCTTAAGAAGTGTTGGCAACTGCTAGAAGCTTGGCGGCTGGATAGCTAGCTACTGCAATTAACCAAATTCCTATAAACCCGCACTGCGGGCTAGTAATTCCATTGGATGGGCCACGGGCAAAGGATCTTCTTGCTTGAGCATGTGTTGGCGTATCTGCAGGCTGCAGCCAATATTGGCGCTAGCAACGATTGCGGCGCCGCTGGCCCGTAGATCAGTGGCCTTTATTTCACCCAGCGCAGCAGCTTCTTCCGGTTGCACCAAGTTGTAAATGCCGGCACTACCGCAGCAAACTCCTGCTTCCACAGCTTCTTTTAAAATCAAGCCAGGAATTGCTTTTAGTAATTCCCGCGGTTGTTCAGTTATTCCTTGGCCGTGGATCATGTGGCAAGCATCGTGAAATACCACCATTGGTTCGGCTAAAGGTTTAAGCCGCGCTTTGAATTCTGCACTTAAGCCCAGTTGCATAAGGAATTCGTGCACGTCCAGCACAGGAGCTGTGAAGCCTTCTTGCCCGGCTAGTAATTGCGGATAACGCTTAAGGGTGTGGCCGCAGCCGGAAGCGGCCACAAGAATTGCATCCAGAGCTTCTGTGGCGGCCGCGGCATTAAAGATCCGCACCAAATCAATGGCCAGGCTCTGGGTTTGGAGCAGTTCCCCTTGATGATCACTCACTGCGCCGCAACAGCCCTGGCCTGGAGGCAGCAGCACCTCCACCCCATTGGCTGCGAGCACCGCCAAGGTGGCTGCATTAACAGCTGGATCAAATACCCGCTGCACGCAACCAAGCACCAAACCAACCCTGGCGCGGCGTGGCCCCTCAGCAGGAATCAGCCCCACCGGATCAGGCCCAAATGCCTCAGCTGGCAAGGGGGGCAACAATTTTTCTATCGCTGCAAATTCGGCGCCAAATAGGCGGGTAATGCCAGTGCGGCGGGCCAGCTTTTGAAGCGCTGAATCGCTGTAGGCGCGCAACGGCGTAAGTATTGCCCGCAGCCGTTTTGGATAGGGCAGCAAATTCAAGAGCAAATGGCGCAGCTGCCGTTGAAAGGGGCTACGAAGAGCTGGGTTATTAAGTTTGGGTCTCACTTCCGCTAGTAATTCGTCGTATCGCACCCCAGCGGGGCAGGCGGTAACGCAGGCAAAACAACCAAGGCAGCTATCAAAATGGCTCGCAACCGTGGCATCAAGTTGCAGTTCACCAGCGGCAATCGCTTTAAGGCTATGAATGCGACCCCGTGGTGAATCCATTTCTGTTCCCAGCACCCGATAGCTGGCGCAACTTGGCAAGCAGAAACCGCAGTGCACGCAAGGGTCTAGTAGTGGAATCTGCATTGAATCAGTGCTCGAAATAACTCACCACCGCTTCTGCAAAGCCAGAGCAGCTCAAAGGTTCAACTGCTGGTTCAAGCAAACGGGCGAGGTCATAGGTAACTTCGCCGTTGGCAATCGCGGCGCTGATTCCTTTGTTTATTAAGTTTGCGGCTTCTTGCCAGCCCATAAATTCGAGCATCATCACGCCACTGAGGATTACAGAAGCGGGGTTGATGCGATCAAGGCCTGCATGTTTTGGTGCTGTGCCGTGGGTGGCTTCAAAGATGGCAGCGCAATCGCCAATATTTGCCCCTGGGGCCATCCCAAGGCCGCCAACTATTGCTGCAGCTGCATCAGAGATGTAATCACCATTGAGATTGAGAGTGGCTAATACCGAATATTCCTGAGGTCTGGTTTGGATTTGTTGAAAAATACTATCGGCAATGCGATCGTCTACTAACACCATCTCGCGCCATTTGCCATTGCCATGGCTGGCACCTATTTGTTGCAGCACCTGTTCCACTTCTGCATCGATCGCTTCTCGCTTATCAGGGGTGAGATTGTTGTAGCCCGGTTCAATCAAGCGGCTGTTATCTGTAATTGAAAGCGTCGGATTTTGCTCTTGATTTGCCAGGATCCAGGCTTCTCTTTCGGTAACACAATCGGCCCGAAATTCAGTAGTAGCTAATTCATAACCCCAATCTCTAAAGCCCCCTTCCGTAAATTTCATGATGTTGCCCTTATGCACCAAGGTGAGATGGCGGCGTTTGCCCTTCAGCCGCAAGGCATGTTGCATAGCCCGGCGGATATGGCGTTGGGTGCCGGCTTTGCTAACGGGTTTGATGCCAAGGGCAGAACCCTCTTTGATGCGTTTTTTACCTAATTGCGGGCTAGCGGGAATAACAGTGTCGTTTAAGTGCCTAAGCAGTTCTTGCCCTACTGGGTCGCTGTCGGCCCACTCAATACCGATATAAATATCTTCTGTGTTTTCGCGATACACCACCACATCAAGGTCTTGAGGCCGTTTGTGGGGGCTTGGGGTGCCGCTGTAATAGCGGCAGGGTCTAACACAGGAATAAAGATCAAATATTTGCCTTAACGCCACATTTAAAGAACGGATGCCACCACCAATTGGTGTGGTGAGGGGTCCTTTGATTGCAACCCCATAGGTTTCGATTGCGGTGAGGGTGTCTTGGGGCAGGTATTGATAGGTGCCGTAAAGCTCACAGGCTTCATCGCCGGCATACACCTTGAACCATTCGATGCGGCGTTCACCGCCATAGGCCTTTGCAACAGCTGCATCAAGTACCCGTTGGGTGGCAGGCCAAATATCAACGCCGGTGCCATCGCCGCGAATGTAAGGAATGATTGGGTTGGCTGGCACCTGTGGCTCACCATCCACAAATTTGATTGCCTCGCCGCGGCTGGGGGTGGTGAGCTTTTCGTAGGTAGTCATCGAGTTATCGCTGCAGGTGCTGGGCAAGATGAGCCTAGTTTTGCGCGTTCTGCCGTAATCAATGCTGCCGAACTGGCACTACCGCTCGTAATCCTTCGCAACTTTTGCAGCCATAACCAGCTAGGGGGCGCTTACGCTCAGTTCAAGATTGCCCTAGCACCGAGCCCCATGGCTGTTGCCCTTGATTCAAATGTTGTTCTAGGCGGCGCAGATGCCACCGAATCTGCAGTTCCCCTCGCCACCCAGCTGCGGGAAGGCACCAAAAAATCCCACACGATGGCGGAAAATACCGGCTTCGTGAGCTGCTTTTTAAAAGGAGTGGTGGATAAGTTGAGTTATCGCAAGCTTGTTGCGAGTTTGTATTTCGTTTATGCGGCCATGGAGGAAGAGATCGATCGCCTGCGGCCTAATCCTGTGTTGCAACCGATCGCTTTCGCTGCCCTTGATCGCCGCAGCGCCTTAGAAGCTGATTTGGTTTTCTACTACGGCGAAAATTGGTTGGAGCAAATCAAGCCCACCCCTGCTGCCACCGAATATGTAGCGCGCATACATGAGCTTGCAAACAGCGCCCCTGAATTATTGGTGGGCCACCACTACACCCGTTACTTGGGTGATTTATCCGGCGGCCAGATTCTTAAAACCATTGCTCAAAAGGCAATGAATATGCAGGGGGATGCCGGTTTGCAATTTTATGTATTCCCTGCAATTGAAGATGACAAGGAATTCAAAAATACCTATAGGGCTGCTTTAAATTCCCTAGCGATTGATCAAACAATGGCTGATCGGATGGTGGAAGAAGCCAATCATGCTTTTCACTTAAATATGAAACTATTTCAAGAGCTTGAAGGCAATTTGGTGGCGGCGATCGGCAAGGTGTTGTTTGGATTTCTTACCCGCCGTCAAATTAATGGCAGCACCGAAACAGTTAACAACTGAGTGAACCGCAGCCCCCTGCGGTTTTTAGTGCCAGGTACCAGCTCTCGTTTTCGCTGCGGAGGGCTGCTGGTGGCATTGCAAAGCGCCCGCCTGTGCGCCCAATTTGCTCCAGCTGTTGAGATCGTTACCTACCGGCAAAGGGAAGCTGGCCACTTGTTTTTAGCTGATTTATTGCAGCAAGAAGCAGCGCCAGGGGCAGCGCTTTGGATTGTGAGCTGGGGATTTGATGTGCCTGGCCTGTTGCGGCAATTGCGGGGGCGAGCTGTGGCGTATCACGCCCACAGCAGTGGCTACGGCTTTGAATTACCCCCCGGGGTGCCGGTTTTTGCCGTAAGCCGCAATACGCTTGGTTACTGGGGTGATCGCGCCCCAAGGTGTCCATTGCTATTGGTTCCCAATGCTTTGGATCCTGCTTTTACAACCCCATTTGTAGATCCGCCAGCTGGTACACGGCGACCGATCGATGTGTTGGTGCAGGCGCGTAAAACAAGCACTTATGTGCTGGATCAATTGGTGCCAGCACTGCGGAAGCAAGGCTTAAAAGTTGAGGTACAAAGCGGTTGGGTGGATGATTTGGCTGCATTATTTGGCAGTGCCACCGTGATGCTTTACGACTCCGCTGATTACTGGCGCAGTGTGGGCGTAACAGAAGGGTTTGGCTTGCCGCCTTTGGAAGCTTTAGCAAGGGGATGCGTGTTATTTAGCAGCTTTAACCATGCCCTTGCCGATAACCTTGATCCCGGTGTAACCGCCTGGCAAATCGGCTGCGGCAGCCTCGCTAATGACTTAAAACAAATTGCGGCGGCGGTAGCAAATCCAGCAGCTTTTAAGCCACAGCCAGAAATGTTGGCTGCTTTGCTGCTAGATCATTC
>NZ_CEXBMR010000045.1:12030-13883 GCF_982614295.1 Synechococcus sp. | reverse complement strand
CGCTCCACCACTGGTTTTGCCTTGCCGCTTGTTTTGATCTTGGGATCTTTATTGATTTGCAGCTCACTTTCTCTGCAATCGATGGCGATGCAATCAAGGGCCAAAGGAATTCAGCTCTGGCAAGAGGGGCAGTTAAACGATGGCTTCTTAACTGCTGCCATGGCTTTCGTTGCTGCTGCGCGTCACGGCGAATCCAGCCCCAATCAATCCCTTGCTGCCGGAATATTTCAACTGGAAAGCTGGCAAGGTTCTGCCTACGGCCCAGCGCAATTAAAAGTGCAACGCTTGAGCTCAGCAGGAAAGCCAATGCGAAGCCTTTCATTTCAGCTAAGCAGCGAAGCCAAACTCAAGCCGGTTTCGCCTTAACGGAGCTATTGATAAGCAGCATTTTATTAGCAATGTTTTGCACTACTGGCCTCCAGCTATTAAATATCACCAACGATATGGCCCTTCAAGGGCGAAAACAGTTAGCGATTTTAATCTGGATGGATCGACAATTGCAGCGAGATGAAGGGGTGTTGCGTCGTTTGGTGCCCGCCCACAGTATTGATTGTGGCGATCTCAATTTGATTTCGCAGCAAAGAAGTAGTCTGCTGCCACAATTAGAGGCAGCAGGCCTTCTGCCAAGTAGCGATATTTTGCTGCAGAATGTCTTATTGGAAAGGCGTGTGCAGCTAAAAGATGATCAATTGCTGGTTGCCCTAAGTAGTGCTGCACCTATGCCGCAACGGCGTGAGCGGCGCTACAACCTTGAAGCTTTAGGAGTATGTAAAATTTGAACCTAAGTGAAATTTTGGTAACTGTAATAATCACTGCCGCGCTCAGCAGTATTTGCTTGGTAAGCGCCCAGGAACCTTTGGCGCGTCAAGAACTTGAAAACGCCAGTAGGGAACTATGGCTAGGTCTTGAGCGCGCCCGCAAGCAGGCGGAACAGCAAGGTGCCCCCTGCGCTTTAGAGCTTGGGCCAACGGGATGGCAGGCTCCTGGACTTGGGAATCTCGCTAGCTGTAATGATGCAGAAGTTAAAATAATGAAGGATAGTGTGAATTCAAAGCTACAGCTGAGTAATAATTTTGCTGCCCCACTAATTTTTACCCCTAACGGCCTTGTTCTTGGCGGTGGTACGATTTTGCTTGCTCATTCAGGTATTAATTTACGGCGGTGTATGGTGATTAGTTTGCCTTTAGGTATTACTCGAATTGGTAAGTATAGCAAGGCTGCTTGTCTGCCAGATGGCTAAGTCTTCAGGATTTTCTTTGCTGGAGTTGTTGATCGCCAGCAGCCTTGGCTTAGTGGTTGTTGTGATAGTAATGAACTCTCTTTTTGGTGAAGGAGCGCTTGGGTTGCGCCTAAGCCGAGCCCTGCGGGAACGTGAAGCTTTAGGCCGCGCAAATGCTTTGATTAAAGGCGATTTAGAACGAGGCAAGGCAGTTGTTGTAGATCCCAGAATTAATACTTTGCCTATATCTTGTGGATTATCAGGCCGTGTAGCAGTGCTGCATATAGTTGATCAAGATGGCAAACTCACCACCTACAGTGTTGGCAAGCCAAGCGAAGCGATTTGGCGTGGCTGGGTGTTGATGCGATGTGGCAGGGCTTTTCGCAGTGATGGCTCACTAAATAACGAGGCTGCCTTCCAAAATCGAGTGGTAATTGATGGCCTTGATCCATCGCCTGAAGTTTGGAGTGGCTGCGCGCTTCCTCAAGGTGTAGCTATCGGCGCCAGTGCCTCTTTGCCCCTAGCCGCATGCGTGGAAAGCTTGAGTGGCACAGTGCAATGGCAATTAAGGCAACGTTTCCAAAGCCAAAAAATTAAAGCCGATTCAAGCGCTGTACTTTCGGAGTAATAAAAA
>NZ_CEXBMR010000045.1:0-11930 GCF_982614295.1 Synechococcus sp. | reverse complement strand
CCAAAGCCAAAAAATTAAAGCCGATTCAAGCGCTGTACTTTCGGAGTAATAAAAAACATCAGTGGGTTTTTAGCCCACTGATGAAAAGGTGATTTAAATTCAAAGATTGATTCTTATTTAGATTTCAGAATAAGAAATCAAGCCATCGCTTGATTTTACAGTGGCCATGCATTTTTTCCCTGAACTGATTGATATTGAGCCACATTTTGCGCCACTGCTTTTGGCGATTGCAGTGGTGTAGTTGATATTAGCTTCAGGGGCTGTTGAAATATCGCCACCGTTGCAATCGCCGGAAATTGCTAAACCTGTATTTGTATTTTCAGCAGTGCCGCTTGCATAGGCGGATGGATATGGACCTTCTGCAATGATTGCAGAAGAGCACTCCCGCGCAAGGCCGGCGAGTTCAGCTATTTGGGTATTTAATTTTGCCTTATCTTTTACCCCCATAAATTGAGGTAAAGCCACGGAACTAAGTACCCCAACAATTACAATTACCACCATTAATTCCACCAAGGTAAAACCCTTTTCCAGCCTTTTTAAGGCTTTTTTATTACCAGCAACCTGCATCAACTTGTTGACTGCAATAGACATTTTAGTCGCCCGGTTTATGCCGGAAGAAACAGCATTTTTAATGTGCCCCGATCGAATGCTCTGTTGCAGTTCTTGAGTTAGCCTTTAGCAATGCTTTTCCAGCGTTTGCAACTGGCGTGGTCTTGGCGGCCCCGCAGTCTTTCTGCCCGGCTTGCCAGGGTGGGGGTGTGGCTTGTGATCTTCTACTGCCTGGTTGCTTTATTAACCGGCCCCTTGATTCACTTTGGCTTCCTAAGTAATCCAAATGTTGGTTTGGATAATCCTATTTATGCCCAGCCAAGTTGGAGCCATCTTTGTGGTACAGATCGCTTGGGCCGCGATGTTTGCAGCCGCACTCTTGCTGGGGCTGGAGTAGCTCTTCAGGTGGTGCTGAGCGCTCTTTTGGTGGCCTTGATTATTGGGGTGCCATTGGGAATGTTAAGCGGCTACCTCGGCGGTTATGTGGATCGCTTGCTGGTTTTATTGATGGACACGCTTTACACCTTGCCAGTGTTGCTATTGAGTGTTGTGCTCGCTTTTTTACTGGGGAAAGGGCTTCCAAATGCAGCTGCTGCTCTTTGTGTGGTGTATGTGCCCCAGTATTTCCGGGTTGTGCGTAATCAAACAGCTTCCGTAAAAGCAGAACTTTTTGTGGATGCAGCTAAAAGCCTTGGAGCAGGGCCTCTCTGGATCATGCGCCACTATTTATTGCGCAACGTGATCACTTCTGTGCCTGTTGTACTCACCTTGAATGCCGCTGATGCTGTTTTGGTGCTGGGGGGGCTCGGATTCCTTGGCCTTGGGCTACCCGACAACATCCCCGAATGGGGAGCTGATTTGCAGCAGGCCCTTACCGCTTTACCTACCGGCATTTGGTGGACAGCTCTCTACCCCGGCTTAGCAATGTTTGTGCTGGTGTTGGGCTTGTCTTTTCTTGGTGAGGGTATAGACGCCTGGGTGAGCGGCTCAGAAACCAAAATTTGATTAGATTGGTGCCACACGTTGGTTGATATGGCAATTTTCGTATCGATGCTGCTTGTGGCCATAGCCGCGCTGCTTTGGAACCTCGGCAGGCGTAATGCCGATGAAGTGATGGGGGTACTTGAAAAAATCATTGCTGTTGTTTTGATCGTAATTAGCCTTTGCGTTGGAGGCCTACATCAACTTTTGGGCTTTGGTTTATTAATGCTTGCCCTTAAGTTGCCGAGGGCTCGAATAAATCAAGCGCCGTTGCCCGCGGCTAGTAATAACGAAATTTTCTTGCCCTTCTAGAGGATTTATTGGCGTTAATTCATTATTTGATTTAATTCAGCAGCGCAGCTTTAATGTTCTTGGTAGTTGTTCAATAATTTCACCCACCTCGTTTAAAATCGGATAGGGCCTTTGAATATCGTTGCACCAACTAGCTACTTGTGGATAAGACCATTCAAATAAAATCTTTTCATATTGATCAGGTGTTAAACCCTCTCCGTTGCAAGGCACGAGTTCTGCTTGTTGTCTTTGCCGCAGGGCCTCAAATAGCAATATCGCTGCTGCAACACTCACATTTAAAGACTGCACCATGCCCCCCATTGGGATGAATATGGATTGATCCACCACGGCACTGGCGGTGTCAGTTAATCCCCATTTTTCTGCTCCCAACACAAAAGCGGTGGGTCCTGTGAAATCACACTGGCGATAATCGATGGCGTTTACGCCCAATTGGGTGCCAAATAAGCGAAACCCCTGTTGCCGCAGATGTTGGCAGGCATTTTCTATTGAGCTGTGATCTCGCAATGGCACCCATTTTTGGCTTCCCTGGGCGGTGCTGTTGAAGGTGCGCACCCTGCCCTTGAGGCTCACAACATGGGCTTCCAACGCTCCCACTGCATCGCAACTGCGCAGGATGGCAGAAAGGTTGTGGGGTTTCTCTACCCCTTCCAACAGCACAGTGAGATTTGCCATGCGGCCATTGAGCACTGCCTGCAATCGCTCAAAGCGTTTAGGCAAAAGGGGCATCGACCAACTGCTATTTGATGCTGCAGCGTATTCACCAGCGTCTTTAATGCAGATCCCACCTGTTCAACAACCTTGACTGCTGATCCTGCCCCCATTGGTGTGTTGCCCAGATTGGTGGCTTGGCGTGTTTTGGAGGCAGTGGGTGATGGTGCCTATGCCGATTTGGCCTTGGAGCGAGAATTCAAACGGCAGCCACTGCCAGCTTTAGACCGTGCAATGGCAACGGAGATCAGCTATGGGGCCATCCGGATGCGCAGGCGGCTTGATTGCTGGATCGATCGTTTTGGCAAGGTGCCAGCTTTGCGCCAACCGCCAAGGTTGCGTTGGTTGCTGCATGTGGGTTTACAGCAACTTCTAGCGATGGATCGGGTTCCGGCTTCTGCAGCCGTAAGTACTGCTGTTGATCTGGCCAAACGCGAGCGTTTGGCTTCCCTTGCACCGGTGGTAAATGGAGTGTTGCGAAGTGCTGCTCGGGCGATTGCCGCAGGGGAACAACTGCCCCTTCCGGAGAATCCCCAAGCCCGATTAGCGCTTGAGCAATCCTGGCCCGATTGGTTGGTAAATGAACTTTGGAACAGCATTGGAGCGGAACGCACCCAAAACCTTGCGGCAGCAAGCAACATCACCCCTGCTTTGGATTTAAGGGTTAATCCTCTACGCAGCACTGTGGAAGAGGTATTGGCGGCCTTTGCTCAAGTGGGAGTGCTGGCTGCAGCATTGCCAAATCAAGCCTGCGGCTTAACTTTTTTGCAACGGCCCGGCCCCCTAACGCAACTGCCTGGCTACAAGGAGGGGCATTGGTGCGTTCAAGATCGCGCCGCCCAAACAATTGCACCGCTTTTGGATCCTCAACCGGGCCAAAGGGTGTTGGATGCCTGCGCTGCCCCGGGCGGCAAAACAACCCACCTAGCCGAATTAATGGGGGATAAAGGTGAGCTAATTGCCCTAGATCGTTCAGCCTCGCGGCTTGAGCGCGTACGCGAAAATGCACTACGGCTGGGGCTTAACTGCATCCAAACGGCAGTGGCTGATGCAGTTGCCCTTGATGAATTGGAAAAGCAGGGGCAACTATTTGATCGTGTTTTGCTGGATGTGCCTTGTTCAGGCTTGGGAACCTTGGCTCGTCATGCTGATGCCCGTTGGGGCTTAAAAGCAGAAATGTTGCCTGAATTGGTTGAGCTGCAACGGCAGCTCTTAGAGCAGGGAGCGCGTTTGCTGGCCCCTGGCGGACGCCTCGTGTATGCCACTTGCACCCTTAATCCCTCTGAAAATCAACTACAAGTGCAGCGATTTCTGCAGGGTTATCCCAATTGGCAATTGCTGGAACCAGAAAACACTTTTTGGCCTAGTGCAGAGCTGGGTGGTGATGGTTTTTATGGGGCTTTGCTCGGCAATTCCGGCGGGGGTGGATCAACAACTGGCGGAGGTGGTGGTGGTAATGCAGGGGCTGTTGTTGGCGCTGGAGCAACTTGATCTATGGGTCCTGGGATCGGGGCCGCATTATTGGGATCGCTATCAGGGTTGTTGTTGGGCTCATCTTGGTTGTCCAAACGCGTTGCTGGATCTTGATAAACGGGCGCCGCAGCAGGTTCTCCAGGTGATTTGAAGCTGCGATTTAGTAGCGGCTTTGGTGGAAATTGCTTAACCGGCATGTCTTTCACTACCGGCTGCATGAACTGATTCCAGGCCCAGGCTGCCTGGGCACTGCTACTGCCGGTTTTCCTGTTGTTGTCGAAGCCAAACCACACACCAGTGGTGAGTTGCGGAATTGAACCGATGAACCAAAGATCGCGGGCGCCTTCCGAGGTGCCGGTTTTACCTGCTACTGGCCGATCAGCTAGGGCAGCAGGTGCGCCGGTTCCACCACTCACCACCCTTTGCAACATCCACATCACAGTGTCTGCGGTGTCGCTATCAACCGCCCTGCGGCTGTGATCGCTGTGGGTGTTGCGAGCCCAGATCGTGCGGCCATCAAGGCCGCTGATGCTTTCAAACGGAGTGGGGGGGATGTAGATCCCGCGATTATTAATGGCTGCGTAGGCGGCAGTCATATCGAGCACGGTTTGCTCGTAGGCGCCAATGGCTAATGGGTAGTAGCGCCCTAAAGGTCTGGTGATGCCAAGGGAGCGGGCGTTGTTTATAACAGCATCAAAACCAACCTTTTCTAAAAGCTGCACTGCAACGGTATTTAGTGAATTTTTCAAGGCATCTGCCATAGACACTGCACCGAAATAACGATCACCAAAATTCTTGGGGCAATAGCCGCTCCAGCAGCGAGGAGCATCAATAAAAATTTGTTCTGGTTTAATTCCAGCTGCCACTGCAGCTGTGTAGTCGAAAAGCTTGAAGGTTGAGCCAGGGGAACGCAGGGCTTGGGTGGCTCGGTTGAACTGGCTCTTTTGAAAATCTCGGCCCCCCACCATCGTCCGCACTAAACCAGTGCCGGGCTCTAGCGAAACCAGGGCTCCCTGCAGCTCGCCGTAGGTGTTTTGATCAATTACTTTTTGAGCAATCTTTTGCCAGTTGGAATTTAAACTGGTGCTGATAGTGAGCCCGCCAAGTTCCAATTGTTCTGGGGTGAGCAACTTTGGCAATTCTTGGGCTACCCAACTGGTGAAGTAAGGCGCAGCACTATTCCAATGCTTTGGAAGAGCTGGTTTCAACAACAAAGCTGTGGCATTTGCCCTTTCCAGCTGTGCTGTATCAATAAATCCAGCTTCTGCCATGCGCTTGAGCACGATTGAACGCCGCTCCAAAGCAAGCTTAGAATTCACAAGAGGTGAATAAACCGAAGGCGCAGGTGGCAAGCCTGCGATCAGAGCCGCTTCCGGCAGGGTGAGCTGATTGGGTGATTTTGAAAAATAAACCCAAGCTGCATCTGAAACTCCGTAGGCACTGGAGCCTAAGTACACATTATTGAGGTATTGCTCGAGTATTTGTTGCTTGCTAAGTTGCCTCTCTAGCTTAAAAGCAAGCGCTGCTTCTTTTAATTTGCGTAGTAAGGTGCGATCTTGATTTAAAAATACAACTCTTGCTAATTGCTGGGTGATTGTGCTTGCCCCCTGCTCCACTGATCGATTTGAAATATTGGTCATTATTGCCCTACCAATACCAATAACATCAACGCCATTATGTTGATAAAAACGACGATCCTCTGCTGCAATAAATGCTCGCTGAATTAATAATGGCATCTGCCCATTTGCTACTTTTTCTCGGGTGGCGGGCCCTAGCTTTTGCAGCACTTGGCCATCGGCGGATAGCACCGTTACCGTGCCAGGCCGGCTGAAACTGGCAATCCGGCTGGCATCTGGCAACAGGCCATCAAACCCTTGCATCACTGCAGAACTTGCAGCAGCAGTGGCAGCGCCAGCAGCTGCAGCAGCAAATGCTGCAAGCAGTAGTTGCTTACGCCGCTTCTTTAGGGGCACGCTCTTGATCCCCATAGCTAGCCAGTGCTACCAAAGCCACTATGGCCAAGAGCTAAAGCGGTAACCAGCATTCCAATTACAAGAAAAGGCTGAGCACTTGCTTGATACTTAACATCAAACAGCACAGGATCCCGTAGTAACCAGATGTCTTGAAAGGTTATTTGGGGAATTATTAATAAGGTGAGCAGCACTGCAGCTAGATGTTGGCCGAGTACAACTAAGGCCACCACCATTGCGATTTGAAATAAATCGATCATCGCAGCACTGATCCAACTCGCCTTCTTTACCCCAAACACCACGGGTAGGGATTGCAAACCGAGTGCTTTGTCGCCCTCCACACTTTTGAAATCGTTCACCACAGCAATCCCAAGCCCTGCAAGGGAATAGGCGAGGGTGAGAGCAGCAGTAGCCCAGCTGAGCTCACCAAAAAGAGCCTGCCCCGCCCACCAAGGTAAAGCGATATAGCTAGCTCCAAGGGCGTAATTACCAAGCCAGCCGTTTTGTTTCAGCTTTAAAGGAGGAGCTGAATAAATAAAACTAATAAAGGAGCCCCCCAGGGCCAGTAAAAGCAAGATGGGGCGATCATGTTGCGCCCAACGATCAAGGCCCCAGGCTGCAGCTAACCCAGCCAGGAGCAACAGCCATATCTGCACTTTCACCTGCCATAGGGCAATTGCTCCGGATGGAATAGGTCGATAGGGCTCATTAATTGCATCAATATCGCGGTCGTAGTAGTCGTTAATAGTTTGGGTAAAGCCAGCCAAAAGGGGGCCACTCATCACCATGCAGGCAAGTGATGCAAGGTTGTCTTGAAGGGTCCATTGGAAGTGTCCGCTGGCAGCAGCACCGCAGATCACACCCCAGATAAGTGGTATCCAGGTAACCGGCTTCATCAGTTGCAAGCGCAACTTCCAGATGTTTTGGCTGCCGCTGGCACCCTTCATGCCAAGTAATTGCCTGGCGCCACCACCACTGGGGGCTTCTGGATTAGGGCTGTTGCTCACAGCAGCGGGCTCAAAAAAGGGTTGGGGCTTAGAGAAATTAAGGCTTAGAGAGCAGCGATTTCATCTTCAAAAAACCAGCTCTGTGCTCCGCCATCAAGTTTCACTTGAACGCCAACACCACTGCCATCAGTCATTTTGAAACCGGTTACAGAACCTGTTGGATCTGTGAGCAGCAACTTCACCAGATCAGCAGAGATGCGATCTCGCACGCGAGTGATGGTTACCCGTGTGCCAAGGGTGATGGCAACTGAAGTGGCGGCCTGAGACACTATTTATGCTTACTGAATTCCCCGTAAACCTTACCAGTGCAATCTCCGTTTACCTCTTTCAAAGCGCAAACCCGTGGTTGCTAAACGGATCATTCCCTGCCTAGACATAGCCTCCGGCCGTGTGGTGAAGGGGGTTAATTTTGTTGGCTTGAGGGATGCTGGCGATCCGGTGGAACTGGCCTGTCGCTACGACGCAGCTGGCGCCGATGAGCTGGTCTTTCTTGATATTGCTGCCACACATCAAGGTCGCGACACTCTTATTGAGCTGGTGAAACGCACAGCAGAACAATTATTTATTCCTTTCACTGTTGGAGGTGGCATTAATTCTGTGGATGGAATCACAGAACTGCTGCGGGCCGGAGCAGACAAAGTGAGCTTGAATTCTGCTGCAGTAGCAAAGCCTGAATTGATCACAGCTGGGGCACGCCGTTTTGGCTCCCAGTGCATCGTTGTTGCCATTGATGGCCGCCGCCGCGATGGCGGAGGTTGGGACGTGTATGTAAAAGGAGGCCGGCAAAACACCGGTTTGGATTTGCTTCTTTGGGCCCAAAAAGTAGTGGCCTTAGGTGCGGGTGAAATTTTGCTCACCTCCATGGATGGAGATGGCACTCAGCAGGGCTACGACTTGGAGCTCACCGCTGCAGTGGCAGCTGCGGTGCCGGTGCCTGTGATCGCATCAGGTGGGGCCGGTTGCCTGGCAGATATTGAAGCGGTGCTGATCAAAACCGGTGCTTCAGCCGCTTTGCTGGCTTCTTTATTGCATGATTCAATTTTAACGGTAGAGCAAATTAAGAACCATCTTCTCAGTTGTAATTTAGCAATAAGGCCAATAAATCAGCTTTTAGTTTAGTATTAATAAGCTATGAACTTTTTGAAAGTTTTCGAAGTGGTATCTGCCGGCTATTCCAATTGGGCAATTGCTATCTGCATAGCCATGGTGCTAGCTGTGGTGGCGCTGGTGGCTTGGGCTTTAAAATTGATGCAAGCAGCTAATGAAAAGCAAGAATTTTCTTTAATGTTGGCAGGCTGCATGGTGTGTTCTGCTGCAGTTGGTTTGGCGTTGGTAATGGTGATTACTCTTGCCCGACCCCATGCACCTTTAGTTCATGTATTTCAGTGAATGAAACCAAAGCGGTGCGTAGTTTATTTGAACAAGTGGCGCCTCATTACGACAGCTTCAATGATTTATTTAGTTTCGGCTTGCATAGAGTTTGGAAACGTCAAGCACTGGCGTTAGTTAAACCAAAGCCGGGGGAACGCTGGCTAGATCTTTGTTGTGGTACCGGTGATGTTGCTTTAGTGCTAGCTAATTATTTGAGGCCTGGCGGTGAGGTGCTGGCTGTTGATTCAGCGGCAGCGCCCCTTGCGATAGCGAGGCAGCGTTCTGCCGGCATGCCTTGGTTGCAGATCAATTGGTTGCAGGCTGATGTGTTGAATTTGCCAGCGTTTGATACTGGTTTTGATGGAGCGGTAATTGCTTACGGATTGAGAAATCTTGCGGATCCAGGCAAGGGTTTGGAAGTATTAAAACGTTTGTTGCATCCCAGTGGCCGTGGGGTTGTGTTGGATTTCAATCCCAGCGAAGGTTTTGCAGGGATTCTGCGGCAATGGGCCCTTGCGGGGGTGGTGGTGCCGGTGGCTCGCCAGGTGGGCTTAGGCGAGCAATACTCCTACTTAGAGGAAAGCATTGCTCGATTTCCAGATGGTATTGAGCAAGAAAAATTGGCGATCGAAGCTGGTTTTAGTGCTGCTAAACATCGGAGCTTGGCAGGAGGGCTAATGGGCGCTTTGGTGCTGCAGAGCTAGTCCCGAAGGGGATGCTAGAATGAGAATCATTCTCGATTCTCGCGAATGCGGCGCTTTGCGCTATCCGTTCTTTATTGTGTGTGAGAACCATGAATGCATTTCGCAAGCTATTGCTTGCTCCATTGGTAATGGGAGTGGTTGCGCCATTGGCGAGCCAGGCTCAAAGCCTAGATATGGGGTCTGTTAATCGCTATCAAGACCAACAAGATATCGACCGGATGCGGGCGATAGAAGCCCAGATGGGCCAGGTAACAAGTGTTAGCCAGTTTTCTGATGTGCAACCAACAGATTGGGCATATCAGGCACTGTCGAACTTGGTTACTAAATATGGCTGCGTAGCGGGCTATCCAAATGGCACGTTTAAAGGCAAGCAAGCGATGACTCGCTTTGAGGCAGCGGCGTTACTTAACGCCTGCCTTGATCGTGTTACTGAGATGACAGAGCAAGTAAAACGCTTGCTTAAGGAATTTGAGAAAGAGCTAAAAGTATTAAAAGCAAAAGTTGATGGCTTGGAAACGAAAGTTGCAGATTTAGCTGCAACCCAGTTTTCAACTACTACCAAGCTTTCTGGTCAAACGGTATTTTGGCTTGGCGCAGCAAAGTTCGACGGCGCTAATAAAGGCACTAGCCCGTTAGCGCAAGCAGGCGTTGGAATTGCTAACCAAACGGCTTTTAATGATGCTGTTTTAACAAATAGCTACAGCGTTACCCCCGGAGGCGCCAGCTATTCAGCAACGGGCACACCAACTGGCAGCGTAACGGCCTTTACTAAGGCGGCCACCTGGACTGGTGGCTCAGGTGCTTCTGCTATTGGAGTAGTTGGTCAACCAACAGCCTCACTTGGTAATTATGTAGGTGGCGACCTTGCAGTTGCTGGCTTGCGCGGCAATCCACAAAAACCTGGTGTTGGCACAAGCGGCTTTTTAAATAATGCCTTGCCAGCTGGCACGGTTGTTACTTCTGATTTAGTTGGCGTGATGGCAAATACCATCGGCAACACATCAGGTGCAGCGCCATCAATAGGTGGTTTTGTAATTGATAAAAAGGATATGCAAAACCTGGTGGCATTAGGTAATGCTTCACGGGCAGTCAAAGGTGGCGGGCTTATTCGCTATTCCAGCAATGTTGCAACTGCTCCATACACAACGTTTACGAATACCGCTCTTGGTGGATTCACAAACACTGGCGCATTCACAAACCCGCTGGATCTATCGATAGCTGAATACGGCACCTTGAGCCCGCTGCAGCAACAGAACCCCACTGTAAAAGCAGCTGCGCGTAAGTTCCTGAAGGATTTAATTGGCGGCAATGTGCCAACAGGAGAAGCAGTTAGCTTCAACTACGACGTAATACTTGATTTAAACACTAGTTTTACGGGCAAAGATTTACTGCGCACCCGTTTGCGGGTTGGTAACTTTGGCCAGAGCGTATGGTCTGGCAGCCCATATCCATCTCTTGGCGCTGAAACTGCCTTTGAAGAAACCTCCGGCGCCAATTCCATGGGGGTAGATCGGGTTTTCTATCAATTCCCGATTGGATCTAATTTCACAATTACCGCTGGCCCCAGGGTGCGTCAAGACGACATGTTGGCGGTATGGCCTAGCCAATATCCAGCCGATACAATTATCGATTTCTTTACCTTGGCTGGTGCTCCCGGCACCTACACATCAGCGCTCGGCGCCGGTGCTGGTATTTGGTGGTCTGATAATGGATTTAGCGCTAGCGCCAACTACGTGGCGACAAACGGTAAAAACAGTGATTCCGCTACTGGCGGCATCGCTACCAGCGGATCTGGCGGCACCGGCACAGTTCAACTGGCTTACACCGCGCCTAATTGGAACTTAACTGCTGCTTACGCTTACTCGCAAAGCGGCGGCGCCTACGACGGCTCCAATAATGGCTTGGGTTATATCCCTGTTGGAACACCAAAAGCTGCAAACCCATTTGCTGGTTTATCAGCTTTTGATGTGAACGCATTGGCCTTGAGTGGCTGGTGGAAACCAAGCAAGGTGAGCTGGATTCCATCTATTAGTGCTGGTTGGGGTACCAACTCCTATAGCGCTGCTAAGGCATCACAAATCTGGGGTGTGGAAGCAAACCAAAAAGGAGCAAAGGCCCAAAGCCAATCTTGGTATGTGGGTATGCAGTGGGCTGATGCGCTTATCAAAGGGAACACCTTTGGCACAGCCGTTGGTCAGCCAACATTTGTAACCGGAAACGATGGTTTCTTAGGTACGGATGAAAGCACCTTTGCCTGGGAGATTTGGTACAAATTCCAAGTTACCGACAACATCAGTGTTACCCCTGCCTTCTTTACGATTACAAATCCAGCAGGAAGTGGCAGCAACAACGCCTATGGCGGTGTGCTGAAAACCACGTTCCTGTTCTAAGTTGAAAATATTAGAGATTAAGAGTTATTTGTAAGGTTGTAGCAAATATCCCGGTGGTGTTAGCAGCGCCGCCGGGATTTATTATCCATTGCACAGCAGGTTGCAGATTAAGCGTTGGATTTAGTTGTAATTGATAACCAAGTTCTATTACACCCTCATAGCTTTGGCTGGCGGCAATAGTTGGCGAAAATCCGCTTTTGCCAAACCCTAATATCAACACATCAAAAGGTCTAGAAGTTAGTATTCCTTGGCTTAGAAAACCTGCTGAAATGAATGTTGGTGTGGTGTTATTAACGCTATTAAATGAATAATTACTGCCGATCCAAAAACGATGATCAAGCCCTACTGCTAAACCGGTGCTGAAATTAAAACTACCGTTAATGCCGCTGCCATCAACGCCATTATTGGTTGTGTAACCACCAATTTGCAGCAAACCATCGGGCAGCATAGAGCCAGTTTTATTAG
>NZ_CEXBMR010000044.1:0-15673 GCF_982614295.1 Synechococcus sp. | reverse complement strand
CCCAATTCCATTGCGGGTACGCGATCTTCCAAGCAGCATGGGAAAATAAGATCTGGGAGACTAGTAACGCGGGGGTCTAGCAATCTGGTGAATGCAGCGAACTCATAATTCGCCTTAGCCGAGTTCGATCCTCGGGACCCCCATCACTAAATTTGCAGCTCTGGCTCCATAATTCTTTTAGTTCGTTACTGCGATAGCGGTTTCAATGGGTTTAAGCCTGCGGTTGCTTGGCTTGGTGCTGCTACTGGCATTGTTGGCATTTTTTGTTGCCGGTGAATTTGCCCTGATTCGCCTAAGACCCACCCGGGTGCAGGAATTAGCGGAGAAGGGTCACCATTCGGCGCTGGCGGTGGAACGGCTGCAGCGGCACTTAAGGAGTGCCCTGGTGGCCACGCAACTTGGCGCAACACTCTCCCTACTGGCCTTGGGCTGGGGAGTTCATAAATTGTTACTTGGATTATTTCAAAACAACATCAACCCCAGCTTTGAACTATTTATTTTTATTTGTTTAGCCTTTTCGGCCACTCTGCTGGGGGGAGTGTTACCAAAAGCCTGGGTTTTAAAAGATCCAGAAGCTTCTGCTTTGCGATTGGGGCCTTTATTAGAAGCGGTTAATCGATGTTTAGCGCCCTTGCTTGCGGTGTTGGAGCGGTTAGCTGAAAGCTTGCTGCTGCTTACGGGTTTGCCGCTGGAATGGGATCGATTGGTGCCAGCTCTTTCAGCCGGTGAGCTGGAAAGCTTGATCGAAAATGATGCCGTAACCGGCCTTGAACCAGATGAACGCAACATCCTTGAAGGGGTTTTTTCTTTAAGAGATACCCAGGTGCGAGAGGTGATGGTGCCCCGCAACGGCATGGTGACCCTCCCCCTTGGTGTGAGCTTTGCTGAACTGATGCAAGCGGTGCTCAGCACCAAACATGCCCGTTTTCCTGTGATTGGTGAATCGCTAGATGATGTGCGCGGCTTGCTTGATTTAAGGCTGCTGGCAGAACCCTTATCCCGTGGAGAATTGCAACCCAGCACCCCCTTAGCCCCCTACGTGCGCAGCGTGGAGCGCATCCAAGAAAGTGCTTCTTTAGCTGAGTTGCTGCCGGTAATTCGCAATGGTGAACCGATGCTGGTGGTGGTGGATGAACACGGCGGCACCGAAGGGCTAGTAACAATTGCTGATCTCACCGGCGAAATTGTTGGTGATGAATTGCTTGAAAACGACGGCAGTCCCCCAGATCTCCAGCCCCTTGGTAAAGATCAATGGCTGGTGGCAGGTGATCTTGAGATTTTTGAACTAAACCGTTCCCTTGGCCTCAAGCTGCCAGAAGCAGATGGGCACCACACCCTGGCTGGTTTCCTACTAGAGAGGCTGCAGCACATCCCAACCCCTGGAGAAGCGCTGCGTTGGGGCGGCCATCACTTTGAAGTGCTCACGATGGATGGCCCACGCATCGAAGAAGTGAAGATCTGGCTCGCTCATCGCGACAATGCAGTGATAATGACTCCCCAGAAGGACTAATAACCTTGCTTTTAATCCTGCCCCAGGCCAGCAAATGAAACCGGTGAAGGTGGGTGTGATCGGCATCGGCAACATGGGTTGGCACCATGCCCGGGTTTTGAGTTTGCTGCGGGATGCTGAATTAGTTGGTGTAGCTGATTTAGATGTGGCGCGCGGACGCCTTGCAAGCAGCCAGTTCAATTGCCGCTGGTACGACGACTACAACAGCTTGATCAAGGAGGTGGAAGCGGTTTGCATCGCGGTGCCAACCCTGTTGCACCATCCAGTGGGCATGGCCTGCCTCAAAGCAGGGGTGCATGTTTTGATTGAAAAACCAATTGCCGCAAGCCAGCAGGAAGCAGCCGAACTCATAAGTGCCGCCAGTTCAGCTTCTCGCTTGTTACAGGTGGGGCACATCGAACGTTTCAACCCAGCATTTCGCGAATTGCTGAATGTTGTTACTAACGAAGAGGTAATGGTGCTCGAAAGCAGGCGCCACAGCCCCCATGCCGACCGCGCTAATGATGTGTCTGTGGTACTGGATTTAATGATCCACGACATAGACCTAATACTTGAATTAGCCCAGGCTCCAGTTGTGGGTTTTGCCGCCGCTGGCGGCCGCAGCACCGAAGGCCCTATCGATTACGTAACAGCTACCTTATCTTTTGAAAATGGCGTTGCCGCCAGCCTTACAGCTAGCAAGATGAGTCATCGCAAAGTGCGCAGCCTCAGCGCCCATTGCAGAGGCAGTTTGATAGAGGCTGATTTCTTACATCGCAATCTTCGTATTCATCGCCGCGCCCAAGAGTCTTATTCCGCAAATCGAGGTGAATTATTATATCGCCATGATGGATTTATAGAAGAAGTAAGTATTACTCCAACTGAACCATTATATGCCGAATTAGAACACTTTCTACAGTGTGTTAGGGGTCTTGAAACCCCAGCGGTAGATGGCCTGCAAGCATCAAGAGCGCTTCAACTTGCGGATCTGATTGAGAAGGCGGTGGAACAACCGCAGCAAAGTTTGCAACAACTGCCCCAACCCCTTTGAACTAAACCCCGGTTAATTGCCGCAGTGCTGCCACCACCAATTCACGGCATCGGGTAGGGGAATAGCGATAAAATGTTTGCCATGCAGCTGCTTTATAGGCCCCATAACTTTCAGCGACTAACTGTTGATTTTCATCCAGCCAGCCCAGCTTTACCGCATGGCCAATCACCACATCCAAGGCTAATTGATCTTCAAAGCGCACCTTAGGATTTGCTTCGAAAAATGCCATAAGAGACAGCATTGCTTCAATTGTGAGCTGTCTATATTCAGCTGCTTCAATCTTACTTAGAAGGTGATCAACCAACACCGCAAAATTATGTTCGCCAGGGGTTTTTTCTGCCAATAAGTCGCTATCGAGCCGGTTGCGGCGCTCTAACTTATCGCCGATAAGAAGGCCGCGGCAATGCTGCAATAGCCCCCACACCCCTGGATAAAAGTTTCGCGGCACCCGTTGCAAGGCCCCTTGCCGCATGCGGTGTTGCAACCAGCAGCCCCCCATCGGCCTTTCAGCTGCTGGGGCAGGGGCTTGCCATAGCACCTGCCCACTCACATGCAATTGCTCACAACTATCCAAGGCAGCCCTAGCGCGATCAAGGTCTGCTAGTACCACCCCTAAACGGCGTGAAATGCCATGGGGCGGCAAAGCACAAAGGGCTTCAAATGCTTCGGAAGGGGTTAACTGCCTCTCGGTTGCAAGCTCGCTTGTAAGTAGCAGCAGCAGCTGCCCCAGCTGAAATGTGAGCGTGCCTTGCAAAAGGGCTGGCCTTTGCCTTGCCAAGCCCTCAAGGGCCAGCAGCAATTCCTGTTGCAGGATCGTTTCACGGCCATCTTCACCGCTAAAACGACGAATGCGAGCAGCAATCTCAGCGCTATCAAGCGGTTCTTTGATGCGTGATTGGTTTGTGTAATTACGACCCACCACCAATTGCTTATGGCGAGCTAAGAGGTCGTCTAGGGCATCCTCTAAATGGGGATGCACAAGCCCCAGCAAACCAGCACAACGGCGCACCGGCTCCCAATCGCCCGCCTCGAGGCTGCGGTGATAAACAGCCTCCAACAGCTGGTTTAAAGCCACAGGCAAGCCCTGATCGGGGGCTTGTAATTGGCCGCTAGCGCCCAAACGCAGCTGCAGTTGCTCAAGCAGTTCAGCCTGTTCCCGCAACAGAGTGCTGCTCCACAGCTGGGCCGCTAAATCGAGAACGGAGGTGGTTTCCAGCTCCAGCAGTTGCTCCTGGGCCACTGAAAGGGAGCGGTAGCCACGAGCTTCTGCCAAGCGCAGCGGGCTCGCCCGCAATGGGCTAATCGGTGCGATAGCCGGCAGCTGGAGCGGTTCCCAGCAGAGATGGGGCAGATGTTCCGCCAAGGTGCCAACGCACACTTCAAGGCCCTCCAGCTCGCCACTATTTAATTGCCGCGCTAGCGCAATAAACCCAGCCGGCTGCCTGTTAAAGGCGGTTGCTGCTAACGGCACCAGCAAGAGGGGATCGCCTTGATCACGCCAGTGGCGCTGCAGCATTCGCAATTCCCCTAAAACTGCATCAGCCAGCTGCTCAGGGTCGTCGGCTAAGTAAAAAACGCCTTCTTCCAATACCGGCGGTAGAAAAGCGGTGGGGATGCCACCACAGCGATACAAGCGAGTTACGGCAAGGGTGGCCACCCCACCAGCCCCTGGCCCCGTTAAGCCAAGGCTGGGGCAGGCACCGATATCAGCCAAAGCATCCGTTAAGCAGGCAGAGGGCTGCACTGCCACCCCAGCATCACCGGGTGTGGCCATGGGAATCCCCTCTGCCGCAAGAGCTAAGGCCACGGATTGATCGCCTGGCACAAACACCAGCCGCACCCGCTCGCAACCCAACTGGCGCGGCAAACGCCTATCGCAAGGGTCCAGCTGCTCTGGTTTCACTAAACCATCAAGCAGCAATTCCCCTAGCAACCAAAGGCTTTGGGTCCAAAACAAGGGCAAATTTTCATTTGCTTGCCGCGGCTGGCTACCGGGATAACGGCGTTCCGCTTCTACAAATTCAAGCGGCACCAGGTAGAGCTCAGGCAATAACAATTCGTTGCCCACCGGCAAGGCAAGGGCCGTGAGCCGTTGCTGAAAAGCACTTGCCTCCTCCCAACGCTCCTCCATGCAGGCGCTAATCAATTCAAAGGCAAGAAACAAAGGCCATTGGCATTCAATCGACTCAAAGCAGGCCAATTCCTCTGGTTCGTAGTGCAAACGGCTGCTGTCTTCCAGCACCGTTTGATGGCCATCACGGCGAAAACGGGCGTAGCCATAACTGCCGGCAAGCTGGCGGCGGATCCCATCCAAAGTGCGTTGGCGCAGATCGGCTCGATCAATCGCCCAGGCGGGGTAAGCAACTGTGGTGAGGCAGGCACTATCAACTTCTTTACTGGCGGATTCCCGCGGCAACAAACCCTCCAGGGCACGCCTCAAGCGCACGATTGCATCAGGTGGCACCCAAAGCAGGGCGCTGCCATCGCCTTCAGGTCCGTAGAGATCTAAACCTTGGGCCGCCTCAAGAGCTGCCTTCACCAAACCAATCGAACTGGCATTGCGCTCCGGCGCACCATTATTTCCCTTATCCCCACGCTCCCAAATGCCGTAATCAGCCACCCGATAGGCGCGGCTGAGATAAAAAACCAAATTTTGTAAAAACGCAACTTGGGCTTGGTTAACCACCACCACCAAACCGGCGCGGCTGAATTGAGCCAGCTGCAACACAAATAGGGCGGTGGCATCAAGCTGTAGGTGCCCCCAGGCGTTATCAGCCACCACCGGCTGTCCGGTAGCTGTGTTGTATTTAGCGTGAAGCGCATCAAACGGTTTGAGGCTTTGTTTAAAACGCTCCACCTTGGTGGCTTGCCCCATAAGAGCCCGCAGTAAACCCCGCATCAAGGCCAATACGCTTTCCTCGAGCTCAAAAACCCGTTGCGGTTTAGAACCTTCCCTACGCCAGGCAAAGGCCAGCCCCCACACCGCCTGGATGGTGTAGACACCATCTCGAACCCAGGCATCTCCGTAGTTGCCATGCACGTTGTGGGCTGTGCTGGCGGGCAGCAAACCAGATACGGGATGCTGCCTTTGCAACAACACCCGATCCACAGCAGCATCAATGCGGCCCAAGGTGGCCAATTGGTTTGTTGTTAAAGGTGTTTTCATCCGCCAGATTCTCTCCGGTAACCCCATCTCTCCATGGCAGCAGATTTCACCGTTCCCCAACGTTGCCAGGTGTTGGGTTTACCAGTTGATGTGTGCAGCAACGTGCTATCGGCAGCAATTGCCCTGAAAGCCAGCGGTGGCGGGCAGTTGGTAACCCTTAACGCTGAAATGACAATGGCTGCTCTTGGCCAAGCAGCGCTGGGGGCAGCAATCCGCGCAGCCGAACTGATAATCCCGGATGGAGCTGGAGTGGTGTGGGCCTTAGGGCGGCAGGGAATTCGCGTTAAACGCAGCCCGGGCATCGAATTGGCCGATAAATTACTAGCCCACAGCGCCCAAAATGGATGGCGCGTAGCCCTAGTGGGCAGTTCAGCAGCGGTGCTGGATTTACTGAATAAACAGTTACCTCAAAGACATCCCGGCCTCCAACTCGTTTTAACAATCCACGGTTATCAACCCATGGATTTGTGGCCGCAATTGGAGCAGCAAATTTTGCAGATGCAGCCAGATCTGGTGCTGGTGGCCCTTGGTATTCCGCGCCAAGAAACCTGGATCCAACGCCTACATCAAGGCCAGCCTGGGCTTTGGATGGGGGTGGGGGGGAGTTTTGATGTGTGGAGCGGCCAAAAGAAAAGGGCTCCCAATTGGATGGGAACCCTGCAAATCGAATGGCTCTTCCGGCTGGTACAAGAACCGAGCCGTTGGCGCCGCATGTTGGCCTTGCCTCAATTTGCTTTTGCGGTACTTAGCGGAAACCCACCGAAGCCTGCCAAACAAAAGCAAGCAGCAGGAAAAACAAAGGAATAATCGGCAAAATATCCACCAGGGGCGAAAAAGCCCGGTAAGCCTCTGGAAGTTGGGCTAGGTGGGTGAGCACGGCCAATGGCATAACAGCAGTCACCGTCTAGGGCGAAACAAGTTGAAGTTACCACGTATGAGACGCCGCTGAATCCGGTTCCCACGGAGCGAAATGCTCTGAAAAACAACCATCAGCAATGGCCGCTGCAATCGCATTGGTAAAGCGCAGCAGTTGAGTGAGATTGTGAAGGCTTAACAAGGTAAGGCCCAGAATTTCATCGCTCTTAATCAAGTGGTGCAAATAAGCACGGCTGTGCTGCTGGCAAGTGGCACAGGGGCAGCTGCTATCGAGCGGGGTGTGGTCGTTGCGGAAACGGGCATTTTTTAAATTCCAACGCTCGCCCCCCACCAGGGCAGCCCCATGGCGACCTAGGCGAGTGGGCAGCACACAGTCGAACAAATCAACACCTTGGGCTACCGCTTGAGCCATTTCAGGCAGGGTGCCAACCCCCATCAAATAGCGGGGTTTATCAAATGGCAGCAGTGGTGCCACCCAGCGCACCACTTCATGCATAGCCAAGGCCGGCTCGCCAACGCTCACCCCGCCAATAGCCACTCCGGGCAGATCAAATCCAGCCACCACTCGGGCCGCTTCTTTGCGCAAATCTTCGTAGCAGCCACCTTGGACAATGCCAAACAAAGCTTGATCAGAGCGGCCATGGGATGCAACGCAACGCTCTAACCAGCGATGGGTGCGCGCTGTTGCCTCCTGCACATCAGCGTGGCTAGCGGGGTAGGGAGGGCATTGATCAAAGGCCATCACCACATCTGCCCCAAGAGCGTTTTGAATCTCCATCACCCGCTCTGGGCTGAGATCCACCACCAGCCCATCCCGGGGTGACTTAAACGTCACGCCCTGCTCCGAAATCGAATTGAGGCTGGCCAAGCTGAACACTTGAAAACCACCGGAATCGGTAAGCATCGGGCCGTTCCAACCCATAAATCGGTGTAGGCCACCCGCAGCGGCCACTATCGACTCACCTGGCTGTAGATGGAGATGGAAAGTATTGCTAAGCACCATCTGGGCGCCAGTGCTTTTCAGCTGATCCATGCTGATGCCTTTCACTGTGGCAGCAGTACCCACCGGCATAAAACGTGGTGTTTCCACCACCCCGTGGGGGGTATAAAACCGCCCGATGCGGGCCTGGGTATTTGGGCATTGCTGCAGCACTTCGTAGCTGAAGGGAACTGCAGTGCTTGTCACATCGGTGTATTCGGATTAACTCACCCTATGGGCCGCCAGGATGGCGTTAGTTGCCGGTTGCAGCCATGCGCCATTGGTGGCCTGATCTGCTGGGTAGCTGGATTTATTACAGCTGCCTGCCAGCACCTCCAAAGCTAAAACCACGCTTTGATCGCATTGCCCGCTTTGCTCCCGCAATCGGCCTGCTGATAGGGGGAGGGCAGGCCTTGATTTGGCTAGCGGCAGCAGCCGTGGGAATACCACTCGCCAGCCTGGTGGCCCTAGTGCTGGCTTTTGGCCTGTGGCTTACCGGCGGCTTGCATTTTGATGGGGTGCTGGATTGCGGCGATGGCCTTGGCGCCGGCAAGCGTTGCTTAGAAGCGATGGCAGATAGCCGCATCGGCGCCAGCGGCTTAGTGGCTGGGGTGTTGTTGTTGTTGCTAAAAGCTGCGGCTTTACTTGCCCTGGCCGGCTCAGCGGCACCAGCTGCGCTGATTTGGAGCGCCTTTTGGGGCAGGCTGGCTCCATTAATAGCAATTGATCGTTTCCCTTATCTGCGGCCAGGCGGTAGTGCCGCTTTTCATCGTGAACTGAGCCAAGGCCTTTGCCAAGAATTGATACCAGCAGGTATTTGCTTAGCTCTTTTGGTGGGGTTAAGCCTTTTGATACCAGGGTTACCCCTGCTGGCAGGTATTAGCGGACTAATTCCTGCAGTGCTTTTGCCCCTATGGCTTGGCAAAAAACTCGGAGGCCACAGTGGCGACAGCTATGGCGCCTGCGTTGAATGGACAGAAGCGTTAGCGCTCTGGTCCACATGGTTTAGTTGCCAATTTTTTCTTTAAGGGGCAACAGCAACAAAAAAGCATTGCCGCCTGCGGGCAATTGAGGATCAAGATCTGAAGCTGGTATCAGCAATTCAAGGGAACCACCCCAGGCTTTGGCTTGATCGCGGGCTAAGGCCAAACCAAGGCCAGAACCTGGCTGCTGGTAGCTGCTGCTGCCCCTTTGCCCGCGGCAAAAGATCAATTCCCGTTCACTTAATGCGATAGCAGGGCCGCTATCCCAAATCGCTAAGGCAAGGGTTTGATCGCGCTGTTTGCACCAAAGCCCCAGTGCTGCCAGCGGGTCGCTGTAGCGAAATGCATTCTCTAAAAGATTGGCCAAAATTTCTGCCACCGCAGCAGCCCCAGGCAAATTGAGCTCGGGCAGTTCGCTGTTATGCCAAGGGCGCCCCTGCAGGCTGGCGGTGGCGCTGGCTCTTGCCAGCAGCGGTTGCAAAGCAGAGGCAAGTGGTTCAGCACGTTCAGGGGTGAGGGCGGGAGGCAGCAGCAAAGGCGCCTCCGCCTCACTGGCTGCAGGCAGGGTGGCGGGAGCTGCCGGTTGAACGAGCGCCTCTAGATAACGATCGAGCGCTAATTCCTCCTGCAAGAGATTTTCAACCAAGCCACGGCGTTCATCGGCTGGGTCGAGCCTTCTTAAAAGCAGTTGGGTAAACGTGCGTAAAGCTGCAAGCGGATTGCGCATCTGATGCACCAACAAAGCTCGCTGGCGACGATCCTGCTGAAGCTGCGCTTGAAAACGTTGCTGCTCTAAATCCAGCAATCTTGCTTCTGTAAGCAGCTGAGTGGCCCCTAGCAAGCGCTCCTGAAGATCTGCAGGCCAAGGTATTGCGCTGCTATCAACCCGTAACGCGCCAAGCACCAGCGCTTCGCGACGCAGGGGCAACCAACGGCACTGCTGATCTGTTTGCAGTAGAGGCCTATCGGAAGCAGCGGGCTCAATACGTTCAGCCCCGGCCGGCCAAAGTTCCACGGGCTGAAGTTGCAACTCACCAGCGGCATCTGGAATTGCCAGATACACCCCCAAAGCAATCAATTCAGATCGATCTGAAAACTGAAGCAATTGCTGGCTAACCAGCCGGCGAAAGCCTTCAGAAATCACGGGCTACGAGGGTTGCAAAATCTAAAGCAGGGATTAAGATCATTAATATATTCAACGCTTTTTTGTGCCGGAACCCTGGTGCAGCGGAGTTGAATCCAGCACACACTGCATTTTTCGTGGCGCTTTTTCTATTAAAAGGCTACACCAGATGTAGTTCACTCTCTGTTGCTCGTCGCTACGCGACAGCAATGGGCGGATTCATTCCACCCCCTGGTTTTTGATTTTAGGATCGATTTCCGCGCAGCAGAAGTTTGGGCGCCGCAGGCAAACCTGCTCCCGAGCCGAAAACGGTCCGCTTTTGCGGCTACGAGCGACTTGAAATCCCGTTCCGATTACGCCTCCACCTAGATGGGGGAATTTGTTATGTCGAAGAAGCGCAAACGTGTCAGCCGCCGCCGCCTCGCCGGTCAGCGGGTATTGGCCCATGTTCCAACTTTCAACCTTGAAACCGGTGAACACAAACCGGTAACGGCAGCGCGGCGATACATCGCTGACACAAGCTTGATGCCACCTGCCTTAGTTAATGTGCGTCGCAACGAGCACACCACTGATCGCTTCTTTTGGGGCGAGAAAGGTTTGTTCAGCGCCCAATACGCCGAAGAAAATCATTTTCTTTTCCCTTCTTTACGCTCCATCGTTGATTCGGTAGGAGAAGAAACAATCTTTGCCGGCCTCGAAGCGGTGGCAGACGATTGGGAAGAAATGGAAGAATACGAATACGCCTTCGTTTAAGGCTAATTTGTTAAGCCCAAACCCCTGAGGAACTCAGCTGCAGCAGCTAGAGCTTCAGGGGGAATGCTGTGTTCTCCATTAAATAAATAACCACTTGGGCTTGCCCCTGCAGCTATTAAACGCTTGCAAACTTCTTCGTATGCCGTAAGCGGCACTACAGGATCTTTGCGGCCATGGGCCAAAAATACTGGCACCCAATTTTTTTGCAATTGTGGCTGCCAATTGGGATGGGGGTAACCGCTAAAGGCCAGCACCGCAGCAACAGGAATTGCGGTTGCTGCTTCTAAGGCCATCGCTGCCCCTTGGGAAAAGCCCAGCACCACCACCGGATCAGCCCCAGCTGCCAACAATTCTTGTTGCAAGCGTATTTTCAAAGCTGCCACCGCTTGGAGCACCTCGGGCCAGCCGGCTTGCTGCAGGTTGTACCACTGCAAAGCGCCAGCGCCAGCGGGGTGGGGGTCAGGGGCCGCCAAGCAGCGCAGGGTTACGGCATCTGGCGCCAACTTGAGCAATTGCGCCAGGCTTTGCCCCACCGGTTCAAGGTCGTTTGCGCCAGCACCCCAACCATGCAAAAGAATTAAACGCATCGCACAAGGCCCCATTGCAGCTTCTACCCATACCATTCCCATAAAGGCATCACTCCCCACTGCCCATGGCCCCTTTAGCTCTGATCAGTGTTTCCGATAAACGTGGGGTGGTGGAATTCGCCAAAGCCCTGCTGGAAAACCACGGTTATCAATTGCTTTCCAGTGGTGGCACCGCAGCTGTGCTCGCTACTGCAAACCTGCCCGTTACCAAAGTTGCAGACCACACCGGCGCAGCAGAAATGCTTGGCGGCAGGGTTAAAACCCTGCATCCACGCATCCATGGCGGCATCCTGGCAAGAAGCGATCAACCAGCTGATCTTGCTGATTTAGAAGCGCAGCAGATCGCAAAAATCGATCTTGTAGTTGTGAATCTCTACCCGTTTGAACAAACGGTGGCCCGGCCTGATGTGAGCTGGAACGAAGCGATTGAAACCATTGATATCGGAGGCCCAGCCATGGTGCGGGCAGCGGCAAAAAACCATTTGCATACATTGGTGCTCACAAATCCAGCCCAATACGCACCTTTCCTTGAGGCCCTAGCCCAAGGACCAATCGGCCTTGTTGAACGGCAAAAACTTGCCCTTGAAGCCTTCCGTCACACCGCCAGCTACGACGCAGCCATCAGCAACTGGCTCACAACTCAGCTAGGGGAGAACGATGCAGCATTGCAGCTTTGTTTGCCCTTACGCCAAAACCTGCGCTACGGCGAGAATCCACATCAAGCCGCTAGTTGGTATGGCAAACCCCAGCAGGGTTGGGGGGCCGCGAAACAATTGCAAGGCAAGGAATTGAGCTTTAACAATTTGCTTGATCTCGATGCAGCCCAGGCGGCCGTGCTGCGTTTTCCTGCCAGTGAAGCCGCGGCAGCTGTGGTGGTGAAGCACAGCAACCCCTGTGGGGTGGCCCTGGGGGGCAGCGTTGCTGAAGCCTTAACAAGGGCAATAGGCGCTGATCCGATTTCGGCATTTGGCGGCATCGTGGCAGTGAATAAACCTTTTGATGCAGCAGCTTGCGAAAGCCTTACGGGTTTATTTCTTGAATGTTTAGTGGCACCAGAAATCAGCGCAGAGGCCCGCGCCCTACTGGCGGCAAAACCAAATTTGCGCTTGCTAGAGCTCAGCCCTCAAGCCTGCGCTGCTGGGGCTGATTTGCAGCTGCGCTCGATTTTCGGCGGAGTGCTTGCCCAACAGCAAGACCATGCCCCAGAAGACGAGCAGCAATGGCAGGTGGTTACTGAACGTTCCCCCAGCCAGGAGGAATGGCAAAACCTTCGCTTCGCTTGGCGGGTAGTGCGGCAAGTGCATTCAAATGCCATCGTTATTGCCCGCAACGGAATAACCCTTGGCATTGGCGCCGGCCAAATGAATCGAGTGGGCTCAGCTGCGATTGCCCTCGATGCGGCCGGAAGCGCCGCCCAAGGGGCTGCTATGGCAAGCGATGGGTTTTTTCCTTTCAGCGACACCGTTGAAAAGGCAGCTGAATTTGGAATCACAGCCTTTATCCAGCCCGGCGGTAGTAAACGCGATGTCGATTCAATTGCCGCATGCAATCAGGCAGGTTTAACGATGGTGTTAACAGGCAGTCGTCACTTTTTGCATTAGAGCGAACTCTTGCTGCCTTTGACCCATACAGTTGGAATTGGATTCGTTATTGCCTTTCATCGCCATGCCTGAGGCCCTTGCCTTCAATCTAAATTTTGTGCATCCACTATTGATGTGGAGTTTGCTGGCCGGATCTGCTTACGCGTTGTATCTCGGCATTAAGGCAAAAAAAACTCGCACTGGCACTCCAGAACAACGTAAAGAACTAATAAAAGGAAAATTTGCCGAGCGTCATTATGTAATTGGCAGCTTGGTGCTTGCTGTGATGGTGCTTGGCAGCTTGGGAGGCATGACGGTTACCTATTTAAATAATGACAAGTTGTTTGTTGGGCCTCACCTGTTGGCGGGCCTCAGCATGACGGCCCTGATCGCAATGGCTGCTTCTCTTGCACCTTTTATGAAGCGCGGCAATTTGATTGCTCGCAAAGCCCATGTGGGCATGAACATGTTGGTGATGACCCTCTTCCTCTGGCAAGCGGTGAGTGGTGTGGAAATTGTTAACAAGATCTGGACTAATCGTTAAAGCTAAAACTGAGCTTTTTGTTGGGGCGGGCACTTAAGGCCCGCCTGAGAATGGAAATCTTCTTGCACCTTCCAGGTGAGGCGCCGTGAAACCTGGCGCACAATTTGACGCAGCAAATGATCGCCACTGGATTGCACCAAGGTGTCTGGCAAGAGGCCAATAAAAGCGGGCAAACGGATCGATACCTCTAGATCCAGTTCCCACTTCACCAAGGTGCTCTCTCCTTCTGGTGAAAGCTGCAGGCTGGCTTTGAAATCAACTGCATAGCCATCTTTTGCCACCCTTTGCGGGGAAACAGGAAGAGTTTCAATGCGATAGATCCCCTCTGCTTGGGGCAATAATTCCAAATCGATGCTGGGTTCAAGCTCAAAGCCAAAATTGCCGAATTTTCCCAAAATCAAGTGATAACCATTCACACCTATGGGTTCTGCCTGCATCGGTGCAGCGCACCTCAAAAACCAGCCTTGATGAACATCAAGATATTTGGCCACTTCTGATGCTGGGGCCCTCATTTCCATTACATCAGCAAAATTACTGGCATAACGGCGCAGTTGATCTTTATCCATACGCTCGATTTATAAAAGCAATCTAGTGCTCAGATCCAGCTGGCAGCTCGGAAAGTTGCAACAACCGATCAATTACCCCCTCCACAACCCGATCAGGGGTGGAGGCACCAGAAGTAATCCCGATGCGCAGCAAACCTTCAGGCAAAAATGGTTTCATCCTGATCAATTCACCCCCTAGAGGTTTGTGCTCCACGCAATTGCCTGGGCCAATACGTTCTGGAGCATCGATATGAACAGAAGGGATGCCGCGGCTTACGGCAATCTCCTGCAAATGAGTGGTATTAGAAGAGTTGTAGCCACCGATCACCACCATTAGATCTAGAGGTTCATCAACTAGGGCAAACATTGCATCCTGACGCTCTTGGGTGGCATCGCAGATAGTGTTAAAAGCGAGGAAATGGTTGTTTAACTCGCTTGGGCCGTGGCGCCGCAACAGGGTGCGTTCAAATAAACGTCCTATTTCCTCTGTTTCACTTTTAAGCATGGTTGTTTGATTTGCAACGCCAATGCGCACCAAATCAAGATCGGGATCAAATCCAGGGGAGGTGGCACCAGCGAACTTATCTAAAAAGCTGCTGCGGTCGCCATTACCAAGGATGTAGTCGCAAACCAATTGGGCTTCCGCCAGATCAAGCACCACCAGATAGGTGCCAGCAAAAGAGCTGGTGGCAAGGGTTTCTTCATGCTTCACCTTGCCATGAATTACAGAGGTGAAAGATTCTTTTTTATGGCGTTCAACGCTGTTCCAAACCTTTGATACCCAAGGGCACGTGGTATCAACAATGTGACAACCCAGTTCATTTAAGAGTTGCATTTCCTGAACCGTTGCACCAAAGGCAGGCAGGATCACCACATCACCTTTATCAACCGCTGAAAAATCCTTTACCCCCTCTTCCACGGGGATAAACAAAACATTCATCTGGCGCAGATGGGCATTTACCGATGGGTTATGGATTATTTCGTTAGTAATCCAGATTCGTTCAACGGGGTAGTGGCGACGGGTTTCGTAGGCGATTGCCACGGCCCTTTCAACCCCCCAACAAAAACCAAAAGCTTGGGCGAGGCGGATAGTTACACGCCCTTGCTGCAATTGATAACCGTTATCTCGGAGGCTTTGAATCAGATCGCTTTGGTAAGCCTCTTCAAGGCTGCTGGCCACCTCTTCTGCTCGGCCAAATCCGCGGCGGTTGTAGCGCTCAGAATGGTGGAGGGAACGCTTAAAGGCGCGGGTGTCCATGGCAGGAAAAAGCGCCTAATAATTTCTTGCATTCTATTGGTTCATATCGTTTGAAGGCTCCATTCACTGAGATGCACACAACAGGCATAAAAAAAAGCCCGCCAAAGGCGGGCTTTAGGTGCTTCATTTTGCGGAAGCGAAGTCTGGATAGGCTTCCATACCATGTTCGCCAATATCAAGGCCTTCAAACTCTTCCTCTTTAGTTACTCGAATACCACCAAAGATGGCTCCAATTATCGACCATGTGATTAATGATCCCACGATTGCAAATACAGCAAATGAGGCAGCTCCGATGATTTGAATACCAAGCTGATTAAAACCATGGCCGGTTAAAAGTCCTTTATCCATATTGAACAAACCAACTGCCAAAGTCCCCCAAATGCCACAGGTGCCATGGACGGAAAAAGCACCAACAGGATCGTCGATCTTTAGAGCATCAACCCAAGCAACTGAAAACACCACCAAAATACCGGCGAAAAAGCCAACAACCCAAGAAGCGGGCATTGAGAAGCCATCACAACCTGCGGTAACTCCCACAAGTCCGGCCAAAATACCGTTAATTGTCATTGTGAGATCAGGTTTACCGCCAGTGAACTGGCTCACCAAGGTGGCTGCGATTCCACCACCGGCAGCACCAAGGGTTGTGGTAACTGCGATGTAGGGAACTTCAGGGGCCATAGATAGCCAAGAGCCAGGATTAAAGCCATACCAACCAATCCAAAGGATCAAACAACCAAGG
>NZ_CEXBMR010000043.1:0-16997 GCF_982614295.1 Synechococcus sp. | reverse complement strand
CCCTATTCCCACTCGATAGTGCCGGGGGGCTTACTGGTGATGTCGTATACAACACGATTAACACCCACCACTTCATTAACAATGCGATTTGAGATGCGTTCCATCACCTCATAGGGCAAACGCGACCAATCAGCTGTCATGCCGTCTTCGCTGCCAACGCAACGCAACACGATTGGGTATGCATAGGTGCGCTTATCGCCCATTACTCCAACGCTGCGCACAGGTAATAAAACAGCGAATGCCTGCCAGATATCGTGATACAAACCGGCATCGCGTATCTCCTCCCGCACAATCAAATCTGCATCCCTAAGTATTTGTAATTTCTCCTCACTCACCTCGCCAAGAATTCGTATTGCTAAACCGGGGCCCGGGAAGGGATGACGCCGCACGATCTCCTCTGGCAAGCCCAAATTACGGCCAACTTTGCGCACTTCATCTTTAAAAAGACGCCGCAAAGGTTCCACAAGTTTGAATTGCAAATCCTTTGGCAATCCACCAACATTATGGTGACTTTTAATTTTGACAGCTACTCTTTCACCAGTTTTTGGATCAACATCAGTGCCAGCACTTTCGATCACGTCAGGATAAAGAGTGCCCTGGGCTAAATAATCAAAAGGCCCTAATTTCTTGCTTTCCTCTTCAAAAACACGAATAAATTCAGCGCCAATTATCTTACGTTTTTCCTCTGGATCTGTTATGTGAGCAAGTTTCGAAATAAATCTTTCGCGGGCATTTATATATTCAACATTTATATGAAACCGTTTATCAAAAAATTCCACCAAGAATTCCGGCTCCCCCTTGCGCATGAAGCCTTGATCTATAAACATGCATGTGAGCTTATCGCCAATAGCACGATGTAAAAGAAAGGCTAATGTTGATGAATCAACACCGCCTGAAAGTGCAAGCAATACGCGCTTATCTCCCACTTGATCCCGCACTGAAGCGATTGCCTCATCTATAAAAACATCGGTTGTCCAATCGGGTGAACAACCGCAAATGTGATAAACAAAATTCCTTAATAATGCCATTCCACCGTTGGAATGCACCACTTCAGGATGGAATTGAACACCATATAACCTACGCTGATGATTAGCGATAACAGCTTCTGAAGTGTTATCGGTGTGAGCCAAACGGTTAAAGCCTGGTGGCAGTGCCGTTACAGAATCACCATGGCTCATCCACATCGTGGAGCCATCTTCCACATTGGTAAGCAGATCGGTGGGGTCGTCTACCCACAAAGGGGCTTTGCCGTATTCACCACGATCTGAGGCTTCAACCCGGCCCCCTAATTGCTGCACCATCAGTTGCATGCCGTAGCAAACCCCAAGCACCGGGATACCTAATTCCCAAAGGCCTGGATCACATACAGGAGCAGCTGGGTCATAAACAGAATTTGGTCCGCCGCTAAGGATGATTCCCTTTGGGGAAAGCTCCCGCAGCTGAGCCAAGGTGATGGTGTGACTCATCACAAACGAATAAACCTCGGTTTCCCGCACCCGACGGGCGATCAGTTCCGAATATTGGGAACCGAAATCAAGGATCACGATGGCTGGGCGGCGCCCCTCCGCCCACTCCGCCGCAGACATCAGCAAAAAAGCATTCGCACCACCCTAGGAGCTGAAGTGCGGGAACCATGTTTCCGCTTGGGGCCCCACTGCCCAGAGCTGCCTTGATCGGTTGAACAGGGCTGCACCAGGTTTCAGATTGCAGCCCACGGTTTCTTTTAAATAAGCAGCGCAGCGGGATTCAATGCGATTAACGATGCTTTGCCGCAAGCGCTGAGCGATTTCAGGATCCCGTAATTCCAATTGCGCCATTCCTTGTTCCACCGTTGGGGCTTGCCAAAGTTGCTTTAGTGCCTCCCCTGCCAAACCTTCAATGGCGGCGAGGGCAGTGAGTACTTCAGCGCGACCATCAGCCAGATGATGGTGGGTATGAAAAATTCCCCCCGCCAATTTCAATAATTTGCCGTGGTAACCAAACAACAACAAACGCTGCACTCCCGCCTCTGCCGCTGCCGCCAGTAGTGGACCAATCCAGTTGCCCACTTTAAGTAATTTTTCTGCAGGTATTCCCATCTGCTGAGCCAGATCTAAACCGTTTTCCCCCAGCACCAGCACCAATTCAGAGCAGCCGCCATCCAGGGCCCCGCGGCGGCGCAATTCAGCTAACGCCGCTTGCAACGCGTCGGGTCCTGCACTTTGTTGCACCTCCGCCTGACTGCCAATCAATGCCAAACCTTGCACCACCCCAAAAGCAGCATTACTGGTGCGTTCCGCCAGGGCGCGACCACGGGGAATAGTGAGCCGCAACACCAAGCTGCGGCCCGATGGCATCAGCGGTTGCAGGTTGGTTTCAAGTAATTGGCGCGCATAACTAGACAGACATAAATCACCAGATTCCGCATACACCCCAAGTCCCTCCCCCGGCTCCAGCTGCAACCAATTGCCCGCTGCTTGCGGCAACCCCCAACGGGCTTCCACCCAGATCATCAAACCCCTGGTGAGATCAAGGGCTGCACCCCCTTCGCAGCAAACCATCGCCAAACAACGGCCCTGCCCTAGCGGGGCCACCGCCTGCACAGGCACCAATTGCAGCTGAGGCTGATCTAGCTGCAGTGGCTGTTCACTACAAAATTCTTCTCCCTGCAGTTGCAGCAGAGCAGCCCGAGCTGCCGCCGCCACCCACACCGGCAGGGTGTAACCAGAAAGAGCAGTTTCAGGCATGCAGAAACGAAAAGTTCAGGGGGGTAAATCAATTAATGGAAGATCATTTTTTATCCTGATTGATTAACTTCACCTCCGCGGCCATGCAAGACAAGCTCAGCCTGATGATCCCTGGCCCTACTCCAGTGCCTGAGCGGGTATTACTAGCCATGGCTCGCCACCCTATCGGCCACCGCAGCGCTGAATTTCAGGCGATTGTGGCCCGCACCACCGAACAATTGCAGTGGTTGCATCAAACCAGCAACAACGTATTGGTGCTAGCTGGCAGTGGCACCGCAGCTATGGAAGCAGGAATCATCAATGTGTTGAGCAAAGGCGATCGGGTGCTTTGCGGCGACAACGGCAAATTTGGTGAGCGCTGGGTGAAGGTGGCCCAGGCCTACGGCCTTGATGTGCAGGTAATTAAGGCGGAATGGGGTGCGCCTTTAAATCCAGAGGATTTCCGCATCGCCTTAGAAGCAGACAGCAATAAAAACATCAAGGCGGTGATCATCACCCATTCAGAAACCTCAACTGGGGTACTGAACGATCTGGAGAGCATCAATAAACATGTGAAAGCCCACGGAGAAGCTTTGATCGTGGTGGATGCCGTTACAAGCCTTGGTGCTTGCAATGTGCCGATTGATCAATGGGCTCTGGATGTGGTGTGTTCAGGTTCGCAAAAGGGTTACATGATCCCTCCGGGCCTCAGTTTTGTGGCTATGGGAGAGCGGGCTTGGAATGCCTATAAGCGTTCTGATCTGCCGAAGTTTTATTTAGATCTAGGCAAATATCGCAAATCAGCAGCTGAAAACAGCAACCCTTTTACTCCAGCGATCAATCTTTATTTCGCCCTTGAAGCATCTCTAGAAATGATGCAAAAAGAAGGGCTTGAAGCGATCTTTGCTCGTCATGAACGGCACCGGCTTGCCACCTGCGCCGCAATGGAAGCAATTGGCTTATCTCTTTATGCTGCTTCTGGCAGCGGCAGCCCCGCAATTACCGCAGTAGCACCAAAAGGAATTGACGCTGAATTAATCCGCAAGGTGGTGAAGAATCGCTTCCAAATCCTCTTAGCAGGGGGGCAAGATCACCTCAAAGGCAAGGTGTTTCGCATCGGCCATCTCGGTTTTGTTTGCGATCGCGACATCCTTTGCGCTGTTGCTGCCATAGAAGCAGCCTTAATGGAACTCGGTGCAGCCCCCAATCAAATGGGCGCTGGTGTTGCTGCAGCTGCAGCTGCGCTGCGCTCTGTTTAACCTTCAACCGCCAGACCTTTCCCCGATGCGTTTTGCACTGATTTTTGGCAGCAGCCTCCTGGCTTTCAGCCTGGTGGCTTGCCAACAAAACCCTGAAAAAGCAGAAAAAAAGGCGGAGGTTGCCATTTGCGAAAACCTTGCCGCTGTGGGCGATGCGATCGAAAATGTCCAAGGCCTAATGCCCACCTCCACGGTGGGAGATGCGCTTAAGGCTCAGAAAACCCTCACAACTGCTACTACAAATTTAGAAAAGTCGGAAGCAAATCTCGAAAAAATTCGGGTTCGTGATCTTCGTAATCAATTGAAGGCTTTCAACAAAGATCTAGAAAAGGTTTCTTCCCAGAAGAAGCTCACCATTGAGCAAGCCGCTCAAGAGCTGCGCGTGAAAGCACAACCGGTGATTGCCGCACGTCAACGGGCGCTCGCTGAGGTTGATTGCATTGAGAAGCCAGCTTCCAAACAGTAGGTTTGCTAACTTTGAGCAGTGCGGGTGTAATTCAGTGGTAGAATGTCAGCTTCCCAAGCTGAACGTCGCCGGTTCGAATCCGGTCACCCGCTTGCTCTCTAAGATTTTATTAATTTTTATTCTCGCTTTTTGATTAGGCCCAAAACTTGCGGGCCTTTTGCCTTGGCTCTCCTTTCGCAACTAAGCCCTTTTAATATCAACAAGCCCGCTTCCTGCAGTTCGCCTTTTGCTGCCAAAAGTTTTGCTTGCGCAAACAGATTTTCAGCTTCTTTCAAGAGATTTTGACGTTCTAAACCTCCATTTGCTGCGGTTGTAGAAACTAAAATTGGTTTTATTTTTGTTGCCACAAGTGTGTTTGTTGCCGTGAGCATGGCAGAGATTCGGCCCTTTTTTTAATTTAACCTACATTGACAAAATTCTGCCAAAAAAGCAAATTAAATATTTAAGTGCCAGGCTCCTCTCGGTTATCACCTAGAGCTTTGATTTTCATTCTTAACTCTTCAATTCGCTTTTGATCACCACTTCCCACCGCCACAGCTAATGCAAATTCAAGTTTTTCAAGCTGGTGGTCGCATTCCACATAACCCCGTTGCTGAGATTGAGCCTTTGTATAGGTGCCCATGGTTTACTTTCTTTTTATTTTGACATGTTGCGCAAGGCTTGTGTGGCTTAACAGGCCTGCACAAGAGGTAATTCCTTAATCCTGGTGGTGTAGCCCGGCGATAGATGCCCGCGGCGCATCAACCAGGGGGGCTGCAGCCCCGTTGCAGCCCATTGCAACGTACCCGCGCCAAAACGCGCATTTAGCTGATCCACCAGTTGCATCAAGCATTCCCGCCTCTGCTGTTGCTGCGGGGATAAAGACACAAATAAATGCTGCTGCAACTGCTCTAAAGGCTGCAGTTCTTGCAACAACACTCCCGCTTTATGGAAGCGATACCCATTGCGAAATAACTGGGCCACCAAAGGCAATGCCGCCTTCAGCAACACGGCGGTGTCGTTGCTGGCTAGAGCCAATTTAATGGTGGCACTATTGCTGTAGAAACCTGATTGGAAGGGGCTGGTGCGTATAAATACCGTAAGGCAGGCGGTGCGTTGCTGCTGCTGCCGCAGCTTCTCCGCTGCCCGCACCACATAGCTGGCTACCGCTTGGCGCAACAGTTGTAGATCCTGAATTGGCTGGCTGAAACTACGACTCACGCAGGTTTCCCGTTTAGAGGAAGGCCCCTGCACTAAAGGCAAACAACTAATACCCCGCAGCTCCTGCTGCAGCCGCAAACCCACCACCCCCCACTGACGCCGCACCAGCGCAGGGTCTGCTTGGCTCAAAGCCCAGGCGGTGCTTAATCCCCGCAACCGACACCAACGGGCCAAACGCTGCCCCACCCCCCAAATATCTTCTACCGGCACCATCTCAAGCCAGGGTTGCAGCGCCGCAGCCGCAGGGAAACGAAATACCCCTGCCCGAGCTGGATCAACCTTGGCCAAGCGATTAGCCAGCTTTGCAAGCACCTTTGACGAAGCCATGCCAACTGCAATGGATAAACCCAATTGCTGCCTCACCACCACCCGCAGTTCTGCTCCCCAAGCCAGCAAAGCCCCCGGCTCTAAAGCTGGTGTGCGGGCAAACGCTTCATCAACGGAATACACCTCCAACTCCGGCACTCGCGCCTCGATACAAGCCATCACCCGCGAGCTCATATCGCCATAAAGGGCATAGTTAGAACTACGCACCGCTACACCAAGGCTCTGCAACTGATTTGCCACCTTGAAATAGGGAGTGCCCATAGCAATCCCCAACTGACGGGCCTCACGGCTACGGGCCACGATGCAGCCATCATTGTTAGACAACACCACTACAGGTCGCCCCTGCAATAACGGGTCAAACGCCTGTTCACAGGAGGCATAAAAGTTGTTGCAATCAATCAAGGCAAGGGCGCTAACCACAGGCTCAAAGGGGGTGGATCACATGGGTTGCAACCCCCCAGATCTGCAATTCCGCGGCATCACCTAGATCGATGGGGGGATAAGCGGGATGGGCCGCTTGCAAACGCAGTCCACCACGAAAACGCTCTAAGCGTTTCAAGGTGAAAGCTCCTTCCCATATGGCCACCACCACTTTTCCGGGCCGAGGCTGCAAGCTGCGATCCACCAGCAGCAGGTCGCCATCGTGAATGCCAGCTCCTTGCATCGCTTCACCACTTACCCGCCACAGGAAGGTGCTGATCGGATGGGGGATCAACAGCAGATTGAGATCCACCCCCGCTTCGATGTAGTCGTCGGCAGGGCTGGGGAAGCCGGCAACCACCATAAAATCAATACACCTGTACTGATCTTAGCTGGGTTCTGGCGCTGCAGCCTGAGCCCAATCCTCCCAAACCACATCTTCAGCCGGTAGTGCAGCTGGTTGAGCTAACAGAGAGCGGCAATCATCTAATAGTGCTTCCACCATTTGCAAAGAGGCCAATTCCTGCGGATGGGGTGAAATCTGGTGCTGCAACTGCAACTCCATAGCCGCCAGCCGTTGCTCCAACTTCACGAGCCGGTGGGAGAGGGTGGCAAGGGTTTCCGCCAATCCTTCGGTGCTGCGGCTAATGCGAAACGAAATGGGTTCCGACACAGAATCGGGAACAATTACTGAAATCACAACACAAAGCAGGGCTCAACTCAAGGGAGCTGGCAAGATCACGGCGATATAAGGGTATAAAAAACAACAAAAAAACCTGGACAGACGCTCTGCAATCGATAACTTGGGCCGAGTTGATAAAGGAAACAATGGCGCATTTTCGCGTTTCATTTCAGGTTGCAACAGCAAAATGGGCGGCAGCCTTTTTGCTTGCAGTGGCGGGTTTTAGTGGCATCCAACCCGTGGCAGCTGAGGAAGCGGGCAGTAAGGGAGCAGAAATTTATTGCTTTATGCGTCAGGCGGGAAATCCCCACGGGGTGAGCTGGGATGCGGCCTATGCCCGAATTAAACGCCAAAGCAGCGGTTTATTTAAAACATCCCCAGAACATGCAGCTGTGCTGATCACCGAAACGGTGGTTACAAATAAAGATAAATACAGCAGCTGTGGAAAGTTCCTTGGAGCTTTGTATTCAGGCCGTGAAGAAGTTGGTGTTGATAGCATCCCAAGCTCAAACCCAAACACCAGCAAAACATCAGATAGCAGCCGTTACAACTACTGAGCTAATGATGGGAAGGGGTAATTGGGGGAAGGCGGCTGCCGTTGGCCTAGGGCCCCTGTTGCTAATGAGTTGCAGCCAAGAAAAACCAAAGGCTGATAACTGTTTAAGCAACGTAGATGCAAATGCCCTGCCCCAAGCCCTCGAACGATGCAATCGAGTAGTAGCAGCTCACCCAAAGGATGCAAAGCCTCTAAATGATTGATTTATTTTATATACATTACTGCAAAATAAAACAGCCGCCTGCAAAGATATTCGCAAAGCAGCCACATTAATCAGCGAAAAAGGTGAGCTCTACGATGATATTGAGGTACGCCTTGATAGCTGCGGCACGCCCTAAAAAGCCTGCATCTCAATTACTCCTGTAGCAATTCATTCAGCATCCGCGCCAGGGGTTGACGTTGCAATTGCCGCCGTTTGCCAGCTAACACCAATTCAATGCGGTCTGCCTTACTAAGAATTAAGCCATCGATCAAGGCATCGGCGCTGCCAAGCTGCAACCAGTGACTGGTAACAGTGCCTTTGCTGCCAAGCCGATGGCAGCGATCTTCCGCCTGTTCCGCGTCACCAGGGGTCCATGGCCGCTCCAATAAAACCACCTGAGAAGCCCGTTGCAAACCAAGCCCAATTCCCCCCACTCCGTAGGTGGCAAGCAATAAATCACTAGTTCCAGCCTGAAAACGTGATAAGCGCTGCTGCCGTTGCGGCAAAGGCACCTGGCCTGTAAGTAGTTCACCCCCTAATAAGCGCTCCAATTGAACAAGCGGCGCAACGAAACTGCTGAATAAAACCACTGCTTCACCACTGGCTCGTAATTGCTGCACGAGGCTGAGGGCAGCTGGCAATTTCTGCAAAGCGGTTAAACGTCGCATCGCAGTGAGCAACGCCAGGGATTCAGCATCGGAACGCACCAAACCCGCAGCAACCCTCTGCCTGTAATTTTCCACCCGTTGCTGCAAAATTTGATCAAGGCGTTTCTGTTGGGAAGCAGCGAGAACTACAGGACGAAAACAACGCAATTTGGGCGGTAGATCAAGGCAATGGGCCTTACGACGAAATAAAAGTTGCGGCCGCAATAGGCGTTGTAATTCCTCCAGCCGGCTTGCCCCCTGGCAATCCCACACCATGCGCGAACCCGCCTCACGCCAATGGCCATTGCAAAACAACTCTTCGTAAGCGCGGCGATCGCGGGCCAAGGGATGACCGATTGCCATTAACAGTGGAAGTAATTGAATCGGCCTTCCGTTTTTGATTGGGGTGCCACTCAATAACCACACAGCTCGAATGCGCGGATGACGTGCCAGGCGTAAAAGAGCCTGGCTGCGTTTGGAATCAAGATTTTGAGCGAAATGGGCCTCATCCACCACCAGTACCACCCCCGCCGGAGGTGGCTCCTTGGGCAAACGGGCCCAACTGATCAATTGAGGGGCAAGTTCAAGGCTGAGGGCTTCCCGCCGCCAGTGGTCGTGCAGGGCTACTGGTGCAACCACCAATAAGCGCGAATCACTGCAGCGCAGCAACGAACGGGCAGCGGCAAGGGCGGTGAGGGTTTTTCCTAAGCCCATCTCATCGGCGAGCACAGCCCCCCGCCGCGCCAACAACCAACGCACTCCAGCCCTTTGATGGCGGAGTAAAACCCGCCCATCGCTTAACGGCGCATTGAGATCGGCAGCTGCAACCAAATCAGGGTGTGTTGGCAGAGGCGGCAAGGGATGATCAATTGCCTCCAACCAAGCCTGCAGATCTCCATCTATAGGGAAATAATCACCGAATTGATTCTTGAGAAGCTGTGCAGCATCAAATGGAAATAGCCAACCGTTAAGGCGAGCTTGCCAACTGCCGCGAGGACGAATCAAACGCAGCTGCGCAAGCGTAACTGGATCAAAAGGGCAACGAAATAAAACGTCGCCAGCGGCGGTAAGTGAAAAACCGTTAGCCACTACGTCTTTCTAAGCAGCGCACAAGGCCAACCTATAAAACTCAGAAAAAGCTGCAAACTGCTGCCTACAACACATTGACACTAGGCTGATAGCCCGCACAATTAGGGCAAATCCGGGGATTTCGGATGCATGAGAGCGATGCTGTGTTCCTTGAGGAACTGTGTCCAAAGCTCCGAGTGCGCCACTGGCGCCAATCGCTCCATGAACACACCGAAAGGTGTTGCATCTACTGCGGTAGGCCCTCTGAATCCATAGATCATGTGCTACCTCGCAGCCGCGGGGGCTTAAGTGTTACCGAAAATTGCGTTCCTTCCTGCCTTTCCTGTAACGGACACAAAAGCGATTCCGATGCTTTTCAGTGGTATCGCCGTCAACGTTTTTACGATCCACGCCGGGCGATGGCGATACGAGCTTGGTTAGACGGTGATATCAGATTGGCTGTTCGCTTATTGCAATGGGCTAACCCTAATCAAAACAGCCCTGCTACGAATTTAGATCTGCAAGCTGCTTAGAACAGCAGTCCTTGAAATTCACCACACTCGACAAGCGGTGGCACTGCTGTATTGCAAGCAGATTTGCTCTTGCAATTGTGGTTGTTCCGGCAGGATCAAGCCCGCCATTGCTAATAAAGCAGTAAGGATGGAAGGGGCAATGCAACGCTTAGCCCGCTGAGCGCCAGAGCGAACCCGCAACGAAGATTGAATCCGCAACGAAGATTGAACCATGGAACGCACGTACCAGTGAATACGAGTACAGATGTATTCGCGAAACGCGATTTTGTCAACCCCCAAGGCCAGCAGCAGTTGCCAGCTGATTTCCAGCTGCTGCTGATCGGTGGCGGCTTCAGCGGTAAAAGACTGGCCGCTGAGGTGAAACGCCGCGGCGGCAAGGTTTTGGTAACCCACCGGCAACAGCAAACGGATGGGCCTCACCTGCTGTTCAACAGTGAAACCGGTGAACAGCCCCCCTTAAGTGCTCTTGTAGGCACCACCCATCTACTCAGCACTGCAGCGCCGGAAGCCAGTGGCAGCGATCCCTGCCTGCGCTGTTTAGCCCCTGTTTTGCAGCAGTTGCCCCTGCGCTGGGCGGGCTACTTATCCAGCACGGGGGTTTATGGCGATGCCAAGGGGGGCTGGGTGGATGAACAAAGCGATCCCTTTGAGCCGCTGCAAACCCGCAGCGCCGCCAGGCTGGCCTGCGAACAGGCCTGGCAAGTACAAAGCTGGCCCACTCAAATATTTCGGCTCCCGGGAATTTATGGCCCAGGCCGTAATCCGATCGCACTTCTAAACCGCGGCCTTGGCAAAATGGTGCACAAACCGGGCCAAGTATTTGGCCGCATTCATGTAGACGACATTGTTGGTGCTGTGCTGCATTGCCTTTTGATGGGAGAGCAAAACCAAGTGGCGCAAAAGCTGCCTGGGATTGTGAACGTGGTTGATGATTTGCCCGCCCCCAGCAGCAACACCTGGAGTTATGCAGCCCATCTCCTGGGCTGTTGCTTACCTGATTATTTGAGTTATGCCGATATCGAAGCTGAACTAAGCCCAATGGCAAAAAGCTTTTGGCAAGAAAACCGCCGAGTAAGCAACAAACTTCTCAAGGTTGAACTGGGATACCAGCTGAAATATCCCACCTATCGAGAGGGCTTGCTGGCTTGTTTTAAAGAGGAGGGTTTTTCGTTCCAGGGCTAACCGGATTGATTTGTTGCTGCAAATCTTGCCCAACGCGATCCCAGCGGATCACCAGCCAGCCCCGCTGCAAACCGATGCCAAAACCCAGTAGAAACCCAATTAGAAGCAGCAAACGAAGCATGACGGGCAGACCGGTAAATGTGCTGAAAACAACAGCAAAAGAGGGTTGCTTATGGTGTTCTTAATGGGTAAGTCAGAAAGTAGCAAAACGGCGTTTGAGCAATTTATGGCTAGATACGAATGCTTCAGCAGAGCAACCCAGCCAGAAATCTCTTTACTAGTTTGCGCCACCGAAGCTCTTGAACTCAGTGGTTTCAAGGTGAGGAGTGCCAAGGGTGCCTCCACTAGTTTGATTGATGCTGCCCCTGTGCAGCGGATTCGGGATCGAGTGGTGGTGCAACTGGATCAATCTAAAAATGAGGCTGGCTTGGCTGAATTGCAATGTGTTGTGTGCAACGAAGCCATAGCAACCAGCAAACAAAATCCCTGCCGCGATGCCTTCGACATTTTGATTCAGTTGTTTAAAAATCATCCTGGAGTGGAGCTGGATTGCCTCGCCTTGCCATAGCCCTTGGTGATCCCGCTGGAATTGGCGCTGAGGTGGTGCTCAAAGCCATCCAGCGGATCCGCCTAGTTCAACCAAGCTTTAATCCTCTTTTAGTGGGCTGCCGGCATTGGCTTGAGAGCAGTTATCAACAACAAATAAGTGCAGGAATTAAAGGCCTTTGCAATCCATCAGAACTGGAATTGCTGCACATACCTCTGAGCCATTCTGTAGGTGCAGGACAAGCCTCAGCCTCCAGTGGTGCAGCCAGCTTTGCCTGGTTAACAGCGGCAACTAATGCTGTGCTTTCGGGAAATTGCACAGCCCTCTGCACAGCCCCGATTGCAAAACACACCTGGCATGCAGCCGGTTACCACTACCCGGGCCAAACAGAACGCTTAGCCGAACTTTGCGGGGTAGCTGATGCGGCAATGTTATTTACAGCCCGTTCACCCCATAACGGCTGGCGGTTTAATACTTTGCTTGCCACAACTCACATACCCCTAAGCAGCGTTTGCAAAGCGCTCAATGCCTCACTTCTACGCAGGCGCATTTCACAACTAAACAGTTTTTGCCAGCGCTTTAATGCTGCACCAAAGTTAGCGGTGGCAGGTCTTAATCCCCATGCTGGCGAAGAGGGCCAATTGGGCTCCGAAGAGCGGGATTGGATTAAACCACTGTTGAATGAATTGTGCTGCAACAGCGCAGATAACAAAGGCTTAAATCTGGAAGGTCCGTTAGCGCCAGATAGCTGCTGGATCGGGGCCAGCAAGGCCTGGCATAACAAAAACAAAGGTGATTTAAATATTGATGCTTTTGATGGCTATTTAGCTCTTTATCACGATCAAGGCCTAATACCAACCAAGTTATTAGCTTTTGATCAAGCGGTTAATACCACCCTTGGATTACCATTTTTACGCACTTCTCCAGACCACGGCACCGCCTTTAATATTGCTGGGAAAGGTATCGCGCGAGCTGAAAGTATGGAGGCTGCTATTAATACTGCCCTAGAGCTGGGCTAAACAAACAAAGTCTTCAACCAGGCCGCAAAAGCATCAGCACTTGATTGTATTCAACCGGCATACCATTTGCAACCAGTATCTCTACTACTTCTCCGGATTGTTCAGCTTCAAGTTCGTTCATTAATTTCATAGCTTCGAGAATACATATTGTTTGGCCCACATTTACTCTGCTGCCAATTTGCACAAAAGTGGCTTCCCCTGGCGCCGGAGAGCTGTAGTAGGTGCCCACCATTGGGGCTCTAACTTCCACCAGATCGTTTCGGCTAGCGGCCGCGGCTGGTGGGGGTATTGCGGGGGCAGAAGCTGGGGCTGGATTGCTGGTAATAGCAGGGGTGGCAACCGCAGCCATTGCAAGCTGCGCAGCAGCTGCTGGAGCAGCTAATGAGGGCAGGTTGCGCCGCACCTCAAGCCGAAAATCATCACCCTCGAGCTTGAACTCCTGGATGTCGCTGGTGGAAAGGAAATCCAGCAGTGAACGCAATTCCTTTTGGTCCATTTCCATCTCCCTCAGGACTCCCTACCCAGATAAGTATCGGAGCGAGTGTCAATTTTGATTTTTTCACCAATAGTGATGAATAGGGGCACCATCACTTGGGCGCCGGTTTCCACAATTGCCGGTTTTGTGCCGCCAGTTGCTGTGTCGCCCTTCACGCCAGGGTCTGTTTGGGTAACTTCCAAAACCACTGAATTTGGCAACTCCACTTCAATTGGCTTGCCATTCCAAGCCACCACACTCACCTCCATACCCTCCTTCAGGTATTTCTTGCCATCACCTATTTGCTTAGCTGTTAAACGAGTTTCCTCAAAACTAGCCATATCCATAAACACAAATTCTTCAGCCTCCATGTAGGTGTGCTGCAGGGTGGATTTCTCAAGCAAAGCGGATGCCACCATTTCGCCTGCCCTAAAGGTTTTATCCACCACACTGCCGCTTTGGGCTGATTTCAGTTTGGTGCGCACGAAGGCAGAACCCTTGCCCGGTTTGACGTGGAGAAACTCCACCACACGCCATACCTGCCCATCCAGTTCGATTGTTGTGCCGGTGCGGAAGTCGTTACTGGAGATCATTCCGGCAGAAAGGATTAAGGCGGATTGTACGGTGGTCTGCGCTACTGAAGCAGCGGCCATGCCCAGCACACTTATCTCGATGCTGTTGGCCTTGCTAATGGCCTGCACATTGAACTTTTTAATTCCAACAGCAACCTTCGCCGCCCTGCCCCCGGGTAATGCGATCACAGATCCTGCAGCGATTCTTAGGGATTCGTTGCCGGTGCAACAGGCGGATCTTCAGGAGTTACAACATCGCCTTGAAGGCACTAGCAACGATCTAAGGGCCCGCCGCTGGAGCAGCATTCAACAGGCCTGCAAACGCTCCATAAAGCTGCTGGATCAAAAACAAGAACGAATTATTAACGACCTTCCTACCGAACAACAAGCCACGGCAAAACAACAGGTAGCTGTTTTGCAAGAGGAACTGATCAAACTCGGCAGCATCGGCGAAAGCCAGGATCGCGATGCATTCCTTGATCAAAGGCGGCAGGTGCTCAACAGCATTGGCCAGTTGGAAGCCCTCGCTATTACCAGCTTCCCCTACGCCATCCCAGAAGAGTTCAACGAGCTGCCACGGCTCCTAGGGCGTGCCAGCGTTGAAATTCGCACCAATAAGGGCAACCTCACCGCAGTGGTGGATGGCTACAACGCGCCGGTAACCGCAGGCGCTTTTATTGATTTAGTGCAACGCGGTTTCTATAACGGCTTGCCCTTCAATCGGGCTGAAGATTTTTATGTTTTGCAAACCGGCGATCCTGTAGGGCCCGCGAGCGGTTATGTAGCCCCAAACAGCAAAATCGAACGGCAGGTGCCGCTAGAAATCATGGTGCCAGGCGAGAAAATACCTCAATACAACAAAACTTTTGAAGATCTTGGCCTGTTTAAAACCACTCCCGTATTACCTTTTGCCACCCTCGGTACCCTTGGCTGGGCCCATTCAGATGAAGCCCTCGGTGATGGTTCTTCACAATTTTTCTTCTTTCTTTACGAAGCAGAACTCACCCCTGCTGGCTTGAATTTGGTAGACGGTCGCTACTCGGTGTTTGGTTATGTGGTGGATGGTTTTGATGTACTTGAAGAGCTAGGTGTAGACGACAAAATTGAAACAATTACCCTGTTAAGTGGAGCCGAAAATCTGCAAGCCCATGGCTGATCTAGCAGATTTAGGAGAATCGGAATTAATAAATAGGCTACGGCGTTTCGCTAAGCGAGGTCAATTTAACGACGACGCCGCTCTTCTCAGCCCAGATCAGCATTTATTGCGGGTTGTTAGCACCGATGCTCTTGTGGAAGGTGTGCATTTTTCGAGCAGCACCACCCCTGGATTCAGTGTGGGTTGGCGATCTGGCAGCGCGAATCTTTCCGATCTCGCCGCTATGGGTTGCCTAGAAGCTGAAGGAGTAACAGTTGCATTAGCTGCTCCAGGGCATACATCCATCGATTGGCTTGAGGAGGTTTACGAGGGGCTGACAGCTTTACTACAGCGCCACGGCTGTGAATTGCTGGGGGGCGATTGCACCAGGGCGCCAGTGGTGATGCTTGCCATCACTGCCATTGGCAAGGTGGCAGCCGATGCGGTAATCAGGCGTGAATCCGGCCAACCAGGCGATCGTCTGGTGGTTTCAGGTGCCCATGGGCTAAGCAATTTGGGCCTGCGCCTGCTGCAAAACCCAAGGGACATCAGCTTGCAGCAATTAAGTGAGCCCCTGCGAAAAGCGGCGATCAAAGCGCATCAATTTCCAGTGCCTCGTTTTGATGCGGTAGCAGCTCTCCACCGCAGCCGCCCAGAGGCTGCGCCCTGGCGCGTGGCCGGCACCGACAGCAGCGACGGCTTACGCCGCAGCTTGGAGCTCCTTGGCAACGCCTGCGGCCATCAGCCCCTACTTAATGAGTCTTTTGCACTCACTGAAGGCTGTTGTCTTAATAGCTGCCTTGATGGTGGCGAAGATTTCGAATTGGTTTTAGCCCTTGAGGCTAGTTGGGCTGAAAAATTCGTAGCGCAACTGCCGGGGGCTCAATGCATCGGTTGGTTAGGGGAAAATCCTGGCCCCCCCTGTTGGGCAAATAATAAAAAACCCCTGCCTATCGGCAAGGGTTATGAACATTTCGCAAGGCTCTAAATATTTTTAGATCTAAACCCAGTTGCGCGCCACTACTTCGGCAAGGTCAACCACACGCTGGCTGTAGCCCCACTCATTGTCGTACCAAGAAATTACTTTTACCATGTTGTCGCCCATCACCAAGGTGAGTTCGGAATCAACAATTGTGGATTCATCGGTGCCGGCATGATCGGAAGAAACAAGAGGCAGATCGGAATATTTAATAATCCCTTTCATGGAACCTTCTGAGGCTGCTTTCAGCGCTGCATTCACTTCGTCTCTACTGGTAGAACGGGCCACTTCAAGCACCATATCCACAACAGACACGTTGGGGGTAGGCACCCGCATCGCAATGCCACTTAGCTTGCCCTTCATAGGTGGATAAACCAAAGCAACAGCGCTCGCAGCTCCTGTGGAGGTGGGAACAATGTTGATTGCAGCAGCTCTAGCCCGACGCAGGTCGCGGTGGGAGGCATCGAGAATGCGCTGGTCGCCCGTATAGCTGTGGGTGGTGGTCATGGTGCCCTTCACGATGCCGAAGGTTTGATCGAGCACCTTCACAAGGGGTGCCATGCAATTGGTGGTGCAGCTGGCATTGCTGATGATGTCGAATTCGTTGTGGCGATATTGATCGGCATTAACCCCCACAACAAATGTGCCAACCCCTTCTCCTTTGCCGGGAGCAGTGATCAATACTTTTCTTGCACCAGCTTGAATGTGCTTACCAGCGCCTGCCTTATCTACAAATACGCCGGTGGCTTCAATAACTAAATCAACGCCCCATTCCTTCCAAGGCAGATTGAGGGGATTGCGATCGGAGAAGCATTTGATCGGCCGACCATTCACCGTGATGGTGTCGTCTGTGTAGCCAACTTCGGTATCGCGAATCCTGCCCAGCATTGAGTCGTAGGTGAGCAAGTGCGCGTTTGTTCTGGGATCTGAAGTGTCGTTTAGGCCCACAACCTCGATGCCCGTGTTGGCACCGCGGCTCAGCCAGCAACGCATGAAATTGCGCCCGATACGGCCGAATCCGTT
>NZ_CEXBMR010000042.1:0-17599 GCF_982614295.1 Synechococcus sp. | reverse complement strand
ATTAAATTTAAGCTGCTTGCAGCTCTTGATGGCTAAATTCCTCTTTGCTTATGTCGCCAGATCCCACAAGTGCTTTTAAAACGGTTTCAAGATCTTCTGGGGCTAATTCACCAGAGGAATGCCAGTTAAGAGAAAATAAAATTGTTGTTTGAGTTTGATTCATTGGGCCTGCAGTTCTCAAGGCGTTTGAATTTATTTCCAAGACATTAAAGGCCTAAATGCAAAAGCGACGCCTCGTAACAAACCATGTAACTTAAAATATTCTGTAGTTGTATTTATTTTGACATTTTTGGACTTCTTGCCCTAAATCGACCCGGCTGATTCGGTTAAATCCTTTGAAATACCAGTTTGCCACGAGGCCTGTGCTTAGAGAGGAAAGCTAAGCCAGGCAAATATACTTAAAGGAGCTACCGCAAAAATCGCATTTCCTAATTAACCATAAAGCTCTTTATACAGTCCCGCCTTTTTGGAAAGTTCAAGTTGAAATCCATCTGCAAAAGTTAAGATACATAGACATTTCAAGGTACCTCGGCGAGCAGCATCTTCTGTGCGGTTTCCAGCCCCAGAAGGGTTGGAAGCGTATCTTTAAGAAACCGGCGTAGCGCCCTTGCCGCCGTTTCATAAAAATAGTTTCTACTCGGCACCCATGAGGAAAAAAACCACACCGCAGCTTTTTGCTTTGGCTTTTTTGGCGGTTTTTGCTATCGGCACGGAAATGGGAAATGCGCGCGCCGATAACGAGCCCAACGCTGCCGCCCTTGGCGTAAAAGTGGAAACCTTAAGCCGCAGCGATCGCTCCTGGAATGGGGATCTACTCCCCAAGCTCAACGATGTGCAAGCAGAAGTAACCGTGTTGCGTATCACTGTGCCTGCCGGGGTAAGCCTGCCCCGCCATTTTCATCCGGTAATCAATGCCGGAGTGTTGTTGCAGGGAAGGTTGCGAGTTGAAAGCGACGATGGCGCTAGCCAATCTCTGCAACCAGGCCAGTCGATTATTGAAATGGTGAACAAAGTGCACCGAGGCATAAGCCTTGGTCCTGAGCCAGCGGTGATCGTGGTGGTTTATGTAGGCCCGAAGGGCAACCCCATCACGTTGCCAGCGGCCTCTGCGCACAATGAGAATCCCAACAAGCAAGCAGACGAGATCGTGAGCGTTCGACCGCTGACAACCGTAGACAGCAAGCAAGGTCTTAAACAGTTTGTGGGTATTTCAGGTGCCAACAGCGGCGCCCGTGGCCTTTCGATGAACAGGGTGGTGATTCCGCCTGGTGGGCAGGCAGCAGCGCATCGCCATGTGGGATCAGAATCGGCGATATTTTTATTGGCAGGTCGCGTAAAAACCTTCTACGGACCTTGCCTGGAGAAGTCGCTGATCAACCAAGCCGGCGACTTTCTATTCATCCCGCCGGGAGTTATGCACATGCCGGTGAACCTCAGCGCCAGTGAGGCAGCAATTGCAATCGTGGCCCGCAACGATGCAAACGAGCAAGAACATGTGGAGCTGCAAGCCCCTCCAGGGAAGGCCAAAAATTGCTTTTAAGCCAAGCTTTCGGAGTAACTTGCTATACGTTGTTTATAACAATTTAATGATTTATCAGTGGATGAATCATTAGTTGAGACACAACTTTAAAATCTTGAGTTATCAAAAGCCGATCCTAAGGCCAGTTTGTGCCCCCCAACTAGAGAAAGATGGATTGTTCCACTTATCGAATCCATCGTTTGTGTTATAGGAACTTGTGCCGCGATAAACAGCTTCTGCAAATACTTTTGATCTATGGTTAATTGCATATGAAAGTCCGGCTTTGGCTTGATAGCCAAACAAAGATTTTGAATAGCCTTGGTAGCTCAATCCAGGATCGGAAAATGCACCAACATTTAGAAATGTAAGCCCCATGCCAACACCCACATAAGGCGATAAACGCTTGCTTGCTAGTAGATCCCAGTAAACACTTGCGAAGGCGGAATTCTTGCGTGTTTGGCCACCCTGAACATATTTAAAATATTTACCCGAAACATTATTATAACCTTCTAGATTGCTTGCATCGAGTGCGTAAGTGAGCTCTAATCGTAATGGTTTAAATTCATAGCCAAGCCCCACTTCTCCAGAAAAACCGGGATTAGAAAATTCTGTAAATATGCCGCGCTCACCTTTTCCTACCCGATCAATTGGCCAATTTGCGCCAACACCAGTGGTTATATAAAAACCAGATAAGCCGCCTTGTGAAATGGGGGCACTTTCTTGGATTTGGATATCTTCCGGCTTCGCGGGGTTAGCAACTGAAACCATACAATAGGTAGCCAAAGATAAACATAAGCTCTTCAATACGTGCTTTTGTGAAAACATCTTTAAATAATGAGAGTATTTAGAACTTAACATTACTCCTTAATTCCGGCATTATGTAGATACTCTACAACAAATTCTGTTCGCATCATGGGCATCCCATTCGTGCACCCCAATGAGAGCAAGTCAAGGCTTACTGCCCTATCTAGCAATGATCTAAACCAAGAATGTTGCACCACCCTAGAACGCATTCCAGGTGCAGGTTTAAAGGGGGCGGGCTATCCGGAGAATGTGTTGGGCCAACTGATGCACAGTCCAGATCTGCTTGCTCCTTTCCTTAATTGGTGGGTTACCAGTAAGAGCTCTATGGCTTTCGCTGAGCGGCAGCAGGAGTTGGTGATCCTGCGGATTGGTTGCCTTTATGCCAGCGATTACGTTTGGAAGCACCATGTGCCTGTGGCGAAGGAGTTTGGCGTTAGCGACGAAGAAATTGAGGCAGTGCGGCTGGGGCAATTTGATGCTTTCAGCGCTTTAGAGAAGGCATTGCTCACCCTCACAGAAGCAATGGTGGAAGAGCGCAGCGTTTCCGCTGAGATTTGGGCTGCTTATGGAAGCCAGCTAAACCCCCAGCAGGTGATAGATCTGATCGCATTGGTTTCCCAATATGTATTATTTTCCCTTACTAATAATGTGTTGCAGGTGCCGATTGAAGAATCCTTACCTCATATACCCGGGCTAATTAATAAGTAAAACATAGTTGTTAATGTGATCAAATGACTTCAGGAACAACTGTGGTGGTGGGAGCTGCCCATGGCATCGGTGCGGCGATTGCACGTCGCGTCGCGCGGGAAACATGGACTAGCAAGCTCATAATCGCCGGCATTTCAGATGCGCCAATGCATTCTTTGGCGAGTGAATTGCGCCGTGATGATCTGCCAGTTGAGGTGGTGCATGTTGATTTGGCTGATCAAAGCTCTATTGCCGCCCTTGTGGCAGCAACAGGAGAAGCCGAGCGCGTTGCAATTGCAGCTGGGATCTATACAAGTGCTCCGGCGTTGGAAACAACACGTGAACAGATCGAAAGCGTTATGGCGATCAATCTATTTGGTGTTTTTTTTACAGCCCAAGGCTATTCCCGTGAAATGATTAGCCGCCGATCTGGATCAATTGTGGCGATTGGATCGATATCTGGTCGCTTTCCGCGCATGGGGCAGGTTGCCTATGGAGCAGCTAAAGCCGGAATGCGCCAAGCATTACGCATTCTTGCGCTCGAAACCGTTCCTCTCGGTGTGCGTATAAATGTGGTTTCGCCTGGGCCCACGGAAACGGAGATGATGCACAAACTTATGGCAGATCATTCCGATCTCAAAAATCTTGCCGCCGGTAATTTGGATTCATTTCGCCCAGCCGTACCTGATGCCAATGTGGGTCGCCCTGAGCAAGTAGCTGCTGCGGCAGCCTTTCTATTGTCTCCCGACTCGGCACATATTGCCTTTCATGATCTATATATCGATGGCGGTGAAACCCTTGGGATTTGAATTAAAGCTGATTTATAAAATATTTTATTGCAACCTTTACTCTGCTGTTACTGAACACAGTTAGCGAATTAGCTATGCCACAAGAAAATGTTTCCCAGCAAGATAAAAAATTAGGAAGTTTTCTTTTACGGGGCCTGCGAATCGGCGCTAGCACGATTTCAATAATAGAGTTGTTGCGCAACGACTGGACAGGTGGCATCAGCGCTGCTGTTGCCTGGCTCGTGTTTTTGCAGGTGGAGCGGCGATTGGCTCCTAGCTCTGCTGCATCAGAGTCGCAGGAAGATGACCGGTTTTAACCTAAATTGTGCAACCAGCCTCACTCCATGGCCTATGCACGCTGCCAGGGGGATTGCGCAGCCAGCTACCAGCGGGAGCTGTAAACTAGCTATGTTATTTAATGAAATGCAAAATTAAATGATTAATTTAACTGCAGAAGTTAATAAATTAATTGATCGCTATCAATTAATACCACATCCAGAAGGTGGCTGGTATCGGGAATTACACCGCAGCAAGTTGAACGTAATTCGTAGTGATGCTGAGAACCGATCTGCTTTTACGCTGATCCTTTTTTTACTGCCAAGCGGGCATGTAAGCCGATGGCATCGGGTTTCTAATGCTGATGAATCATGGCATTACATTGCCGGTGAACCATTGGAATTGTTTAGCCTTTCACCCGATGGTGGTGTACCAAATAAAATATCATTAGGATTTTCAACTAATGATGATAAGTTGTTGCCAGTATCTGTAATACCTGCCGGCTTTTGGCAAGCAGCACAAAGTAGTGGGGAGTGGAGCCTAGTTAGTTGCTGTGTGGGGCCTGGATTTTGTTTTGAGGATTTCAGTTTATTGGCTGATCTTCCTATTGGCGAGCATCCACAAGGAGCAATAACAAATTTTATTTAATTAATGCCTATGCTTGTGTAGATCCTTGTGTTTATGCTTGTGGGCATGGTCTTCCTTGAGCATAAATACTATCCCACTGATTTACAGGATGAGCACAATCTCCATAGGAGCTGGAAACCTTGCCCCAGTAAAACTTGTTATCAATACCCCTTCCAAGCCACTCACTTAGGCTATGGGTGCTGCAATACCGCCAATGATGGTTAGCAATAACAGCATTCCAAGATCTTGGCATTTAACCAAACTCTCTTGATTTCTTTTACCCCTAACTAAAGTTGCTATCAACAATGACGGTGAAGATCCCCCGTAGAGCAGCCCTGCCAAGCTAGGGGTGATCCTGTTTAGGTGAGGGTGCTAATCAGTGGAGTAATTAAACCAAAGGCGATTGCAGCAATCAAACCTGTTAGTAATCCTTAGCACGCAATAATCATAATTTCAGCATTAGTTGACGTTTTTACGATTTGCTCTATTATTATTTAAATGAATCAAATCTCACTTCATGGAGAAAACAATTTCAAACTCTAAGGTAAATGATGCGGCACTTAATGTTGTGGATGTTGTGATAATTGGTGGCGGTGTATCTGGACTAGTAGCTGCGCGTGAGATTGAACGCCAGGGTATGAGCACCGCCATTATGGAGGCGGCGCCGCAACTTGGCGGACGTTGTTTGAGACAGCAAACTATTCAGAACTGTTGGCTTGATCTCGGCGGACAGTGGATGGGTAAAACCCATAATTTATTCCAAGCCTTGTCTAAAGAATTGGGAATCGAAATATTTAAGAGTTATTTCGATGGAAACACTGTTCTTGTTTGGAATGGCAAACGCGTTGTTGTTCCAATGAGTAGTGATTGGGCGGGAACATTTCTTGATGTTTCCTATAACTGCGTCCCTGCTCTACCCAAAGATCGTGAAGCTGCCTTGAAATTGCATCGCGAGTTTTTGTCGTTGGTGGAAACTGTTAACGCAGAAAGCCCCTGGCAAACCCCGCTCGCTAGGGCGCTCGACACAGAAACTATTGAATCGTGGATGCGTAAGCGCACTGATTCTGATCTGGCTCACTCTATTTTGCGTTGGTATACACGGGTTGGAGGCTCGGGGGGGTTTGAAACGGGCGACGCCTCGATTCTTCATCTTGCTCAAACTCAAAAAGCCTCTCCCCAAAGTGAGGCCCCGGAAACCTGGCTGCTTAATGGAGCGGTTGGACAAATTCCAGAGCTATTGGCAGCTAAAATTAAAGGCCGAATTTTCTTAAACTCCCCGGCACAGTTGGTGCGCAAACGAACTGAAGCTGATTACGAAGTTGTAACTGCTAACGGAAATTCTTTCAATTGCCGGGCAGTAGTAGTGGCTATCCCACCTGCATTGCGTTCACGCATTATATTCGAGCCCAATTTGCCCTCAGATGTAACAAGGTTCTGCCAGCGATCACCGATGGGTTCGATGTTCAAAATTCTTACAGTTTATTCATCCGCATGGTGGAGAGATCAGGGTTTAAATGGATATGGCCAAGGAAATCTTGATACGGTTGCATTAACTGCAGATTCGTCACCCCGATCAGGCACCCCGGGCATACTTGCTTCTTTTGTGAGTGCTGACCGAGCAATTAACTTGGCAAAAGAAACAGCCGCTAAGCGCAAGCAATTGATTTTGCAGGATTTGATTACCTATTGGGGACCCCAGGCAGGAGATCCCATTGAGTACATTGAAAAAAACTGGAATGAAGAAAGCTGGATTACTGGAGCATTTTCTTCTTATCTAACTCCTGGAACATGGACAAGTGTTGGCTCTGCCTGGAGAGAACCGGTTGGGAATTTGGTATGGGCTGGAACCGAATCATCTCCGCGCTGGGCTGGTTATTACGAAGGAGCAATTCAGGCCGGCATTGATGCAGCTCAGGTGGTCAACAAACTACTGATTTAAAAGCAATTTAGGTGAGTTCTCTGGAAATTTCCTAGGTGGCAGATCTTTCAGCTACAGAAACTACATCTGTTGTTACGTCGCTTATTTTTAAAAGTTCGCTAAGCACTTGCTCAAAATCGTCTCGAGCTAGTTCCCCTGAGGAATTCCAATCTAAATTCACTAGAAATGAGTTTGGCATGGGTTTAAATTTCCAGCTGGGCGGAAAACTGAACTAAGTTCTCAAATCCTAACCGTTTTCACTGCTGGGTGACGTTTCGTAAAGCAAGCCGGCAGGTCGAATTCATCAATGGTGGCGCTAGGCACTAAATCATCATAAAAAGTATATGAACCAGCAATTAAAACCGTTATTTTTGCTCATTCCGTAGTATCTGATCTGTTTTCCTGCGGAATTCTCGATTATCCATTGATCTGGGTGTTCTTTGTTTTTTGAAAACCTTGCTTATCCACCATATTTGCAATCCGCCAAAAATAATCGCTACAATACCTAATTGAAAATAGCCCCAATTGAAATCTTCCAATGATAAAAAGAATCAACAAGCTAATATTAGCCCAAAAACGGCGCGTTGCTCGCACTTGCTTACCAGCAATACTATGCTGTTAAGGGAATTTATTATCCTGAATAGCCTTCTGAAATTTTTTCAATAACATCAGATTTCTTTATGAAATTTATTTCCCCTTTACAACTGTCACATCAATTTATAAACTTATTCGGTACTGATGTTTCTGTACATAATATTGATCGGATTCCAAAAAATAAAAGGATATTACTTGTAAGTAACCATCGCAGTGTTTTAGACGCTCCACTAATAATGTCTGTTATGAATCGTTCTGTACGTTTTATATGCCATCACTATATGAGTAGGGTACCATTACTTCGCGAACTTATTAGAGCGATGGGAGCGATCCCCCTTGATTCTCCCAACCAAAGACAAAAGAAATTTTTTGAGCGTTCAGTTGAACTACTTAAATCAAGGGAAATAGTTGGAATTTTTCCTGAAGGTGCGCAACCTATGGTTCAAAATAATCCACCTAATCAACTTAGTCGCTTTCATCGAGGATTTGCTCATTTGGCACTTCAAGCGCCGGTTGATGATTTAATAATTCTTCCTGTTGCGATAGAATCAATTGAAGAAAAAAAACATACACTTGCGCCATTAAAGCTATTTAGTTTATTAGATCCATCAGAGCCATTATTTCGTAAAGGGGGTTGGCACTCTGCGGTTGTATATAAACGTGCTCATTTGCATTTCGGTTTGCCTATTTCAATCGATGATGAACAAAAATCCAGGTATCGAGGTCATCATCGGTTTAGATTAGCTGAAGAGTTAAGCCAGTTATGCTCAGAACAAATTAGCGGTTTGCTCAAACAAGGCAATTTATAACCAATTTTTATTATGAAAAATATTTTGAAATTTCTAACTCCTTGCCCCTTAAAACCTCTGCTTCCATTACTAGTTTATTTACCTGGAATGGATGGTTCCGGCGAGTTAATTAAACTACAATTGCCTGAATTATCGGTTTTATATGATATTCGCTGTCTTTCGATCCCGTTGGATGATTTTACCGATTGGAATGAACTCGTAGAAATTCTTGCAAAACTTATCTGCAATGAGCGAAAATTATTACCTTCACGACCCATGATTCTTTGTGGTGAATCGTTTGGTGGTTGTTTAGCCCTCAAACTTGCAGCGCACTATCCGGATCTATGTGATCGTTTAATTTTAATTAATCCGGCTTCTTCTTTTAGGCGACGGCCATTCCTTGGATGGGGAGCTTCCGTATCCCATTGGTTGCCTAACTCACTTTACCACTTGTCTACATTTGCGCTTATTCCTCTCCTTATTGAATCAAGACGAGTTAATAGTGATAGTAGACAATCTTTACTTAAAGCCATGCAATCTGTTAGATCTTCTAGCGCTATATGGAGGCTCTCATTATTAAGCAGATTTGTTTTGGAACATTTACCATTGCATCAAATAAAGAATCCCGTTTTAGTATTAGCTTCTGGTGCTGATCGATTGCTCCCCTCCATTGAAGAAGCAAATAAATTAATCAACTATTTGCCTAATGCTAAAATGGTGATATTGCCAAGCAGTGGCCATGCCTGTTTATTGGAAACTGAAATAAGCCTAAAAAACATACTTGTTAATGAAAAATCTTTTATGAATTTAGGCTTTTCTTCTATAAGCTCAGTAATTGAATAGTTCTAATATGGTCTGGATCGCAATTATTTTTTAAATGTTTTGTCTACTGTTCCAGCAGGGTGCTCAGGGGGCGCATATAATACATAAAGTTTGAGGGTATTGTTTCCCTCGTTAATAATATTATGCCAAAAACCGCTAGGAATTAGAATTGCCCAATCGTCAGATACTTTTTTGTCAAAAGTCATTTTATTTTTCATCGTCCCCATTACTACACGGGCATTACCTTGCTCAACGCGGATAAACTGATCACCCACATCATGTTTTTCTAATCCTATTTCCTCGCCTGGCTTGAGCGACATAACAGTTAACTGGAGATTTTTACCTGTCCACATCGTGCTACGAAAATTAGCATTTGCTGCCGTTAATTTCTCAATATTTACTGCCCATGGTTTTTTGCCATTATCCTTGCCTAATTCAGGTTGTGCTATCGATGGGCTAGCAAAAACAGATGAAATAAGTATGCCGGCTACGGCTACTCTTGAAATGGAATTCCTAAGCATGGCATTTGTTAAACTTTGAACAATTCATAACACACTAAATTCTTTGTCAAGTCAGCAGGTTTTATCTCAGGATGAACAGCTGTAGTGGGATATTCCGCCGAGATTAAAGAATTGTTTCGGCTTTATTACATTGTATTTTGATTCTAATTCTTTTGATTGCTCTTTGTAAGGATTGCTGAATACATTTTGTAACTCTCTGATAAGTCTGTAATCTCCTTGCGCAGCTTTTTCGTATGCTGGAGCAATAAGCCATTCTCGCCAGGTTATATTTGGGTTGATGCTTTGCATCGCTTTAGATATGGCACCCAGCTCATTACCGCCCTTCAATTGAAGCTTCCATTTTTGTAGCCAATTGTTCCATCGTGCATCCAGCTGCTCTGAGCTAGGCATGTAAAAGCTCTCTTTTAACATTGAGAGATCCTCAGGGATTACAGATAGCCTGCGGAAAAAGACTGTGTAATCTGTTTTTGATAATATCATCAGTTCCAATAGTTCATTAACAAGTGATCTGTTGAAGCTGTTTAAGCCGAGTTTTTTTACCCACATTGCCTCAATTTCCTGTTGCATTACTTCTGCAAATTTCTCTCGAATTTGATCTAACCGGGCCAGGTTCTGAGCGTCGCCATCTAGCAGCTGCCTCAGAGATTTCCAAAACATTTCAAAATTAGCTTCTGCCGCCAAAGCTTGATTAAAAAATGAGAAATGTTCTCCGCCTCCAGTCCAAGGTTGAAAACTGGGATCAAACTGCTCGCAAAAGCCAAAGGGTCCGTAGTCGAGGGTGAAGCCCCCGGCCGCGCAGTTGTCGCTGTTGAAATTACCTTGGCAGTAGCCAACACGGAGCCAATTAGCAACCAGTTTGGTGAGCCTTGTGCGGAATAAAGTAGCCAGCTCAATTACTTGATTACTAAAATCCAAGCTCGGATCAATTTCCTGCCGGTAGTTGCGCTCAATTAGGTGTTCAACAATCATCTTCAGCTCATTTTGAGCATTTGGATGAGACTTGCTGCGGGCACGACGGGCAAATAATTCCAGTTGGCCCACCCGCAGGAAGGAAGGTGCTACACGTGTTGTAATTGCGGCGGGGTTATCTACCAAAATATCTGGATCGAGCGATTGTGAATTTGCTGAATACCATCCACGGCGCACTGTTTCAACTTGTGATACGTACAGTGTTAATGAGCGTGAGGTTGGTATTCCCAGGGCGTGCATAAATTCTTGGGCTAAAAACTCCCGCACACTGGAGCGAAGCACCGCGCGCCCATCAGCCCCGCGGCAATAAGGGGTTCTACCGCCGCCTTTTAGTTGCATCTCCCAGCGTTTGCCTTTAAATAACCCCTCAAATACCGAAATAGCCCGTCCATCGCCGTAGCCGTTTCCGGTCCCAAAGGGACATTGCTGCGTGTATTCACTGGCGTAGATCGATAACGCGTAACCCGTTGCCCACCCGTAGCCACGTATTGGTTTTTGTGCTGCTTTGATGTTTCCGGAAAATAGATTGCGGAATTGTTCGTTTTGAGCAAGGGCATCGCTGAGGCCTAACTCATTAAATAATGTTTTGCTATGCGCCACATATTTCGGCGCTGCTAGCGGTGTGGGTGTTACCGGCACGTAGTGCCCAGAAAACACTTGTCGGGGCATGTGATCATCACCATCCCATGTGGCTTGAGGGTCTGGTGTTAGTGAATCCAGAAGGGAGTAGTTGGCATGTTGAGCAAACTCTTCAAGTGTTGTTGTTTTCACTGATATCTCCATATTCGATCAATCCTCACGTGCGTTTAATTGTAAATGTGTTGCAGCCAAAACGTTGAATATCACAACATGGCAATCCCCAGAAGCGTGCGTGCCTTTGAACTAGTGCTTCAAGTATTGCATTGCGGCTTATGCCACAGCGATATCTCAATGCTTGATAACCATTGGGGCATGACCAGGCTTCCCCTAATCCCAGGCCATGAGGTGGTGGGTCGCGTTGTGAGGGCTGGGCTGGATAAGTGGTAGCTGTTCCCATTGCTGCCAATGCTTGGGCGGCAATGGCAATCTTTGTTCATCTCTGGAGGCCACAATCGTTGTCCGTGGAATAATTGTTTTTTCTCCATTTATTGACGAAGCTAAGGCCAACGAGGCAATTAGTTTTGGAGCGCACAGCTAAAAAGTATTGATCAACTTGCAGATCAGGCCGGACGGTTTTATCTTGTTATAAACCCTGTTATTAAACCCCTTAATTGGTCTGCGGTGATGGTTTCCCTTGCCCCCCGCGGAAAACTGCAGCAACTATGTGCTGTGCTTGATCCAATTCATCTAAATGCTTTCAATTTGATCATGGCGCGGCGATGTGCGATACCGTTTTGTACTCGATATGCATGAAAATTAAATGGTTGGGTTAGGGCCCCCAGCGCTGCGATTTTAAAAAAGTTAGTTCAACCAGTTGGCTTGCTTGATTACTGCCTGGTTTTAAATGCAATTTAAAGCCGCCAAGATCTAAATTACCCAGCTTTCGGAAGGCCTCTGCTAACTTTCCCCGGCTCGGGTTAGGGCCGGCTTTCTCTAATGCAGCAGTGAGCCAGCGAGCAGCTAAAAAACCTTCCAAGCTTGTATAGCCATAATGAGCATTATCCTTCTGACGTTGCATCATTTCCTGATATTGAGCTATCACGGGAATCCTGCGATTCCAAGGGAAAGGAAACACTTGAGAGATGCCAATCCCATCTGCCCGCCCGCCGGGTAGAGCATCTTGCAGGCCTTCAATTCCAACCGGTGAAAGGTTCATCAGCTGGGCCCTACTGCCCATGCTTGAAAGGTTGCGGCTTAGTGAAGCCGAGGTGGCAAATGTGTTTATGCTTAGTACCGCATTGGCTTTTGCCTTAACAATTTTTTGTGCCACTTGATATGTATCAATAGAGTTGCGTGGCAAACTCGATATCAAAACGGGCTTTAATTTGTGGCGCGCAAGTGCAATCTTCGCAGAACGAAGCCCGTCAATCCCATAGGCATCGGTTACGTGAAATACAGCTATTCTATGCCGGGCATCACGAACTAAGTGGTTGATAATTTTGTCGATTTCTGCTTGATAACTTGCTCTTAGGTTAAACACCATGGGCCTATAAGGATTTAATATATCTCTGGCCCCCGTTACGGGAGCCACAAATGGAATTCCAACTTTTTCAATTAGAGGTATAACTAATTTGGAATTTGGTGTACCAAAAAAACCAATAAGTGCGATTGCTTTTTCTCGGTGAATTAATTGATGGGTATTGCTTAGGGTTCTAGCTGGTTTATAATTATCATCAATACTTACCAAGCGAAGCTTGCGTTTGTGAATCCCGCCATTGCGATTAACTTCTGAAAACCAGGCAAGTATTCCATCTTGATAATCCTTAGCTGTTTGGGCAGATAAACCACTAAAAGGCGCCGACCGGCCAATAATTAGTTCTGATTCAGGAGTTTTCTCTTGTTGCAATCGAGGAGCGGAACGCCCTAGGGGCGGCGATATAAGCATTGACACTAGAAATAAGGATAAAAGCCAATCTGCACCTAAAGTAAAACCAAATTTTTGCTTCATTTTGGTGGGAAGGAACCGTCGCTGGAATTTTTTATCCATCTTTTCAATAGTAGTTGCTGCAATCCTGGCCTTAGGTGCGATCAGCGGAATCGATGTGGTTCCTTTGGAACCAAGGGATGAAGTGCGTCTCACAAGTTCATCTCGGGCTCTGAACATAGATCCAAAACAATTGCCCCCTAGCGGCTGGAGCACCTTACGCGGCGATCTACTTAATGCCAGTGAAGCGCAGGTTGATCGGATTGCTCTGGATAATGCTCCATATTGGGCCCAGGTTGGTGTTTATGCGAATACAACATCTGAGCTTGATTTGAGTATCCCCAGTTATGCCTCCGGGGGGTATATCTGGATGACATGGGGTGAATCATTACAACGTTACCTTGAGGCAGAAGGGGTTTCAATTAATCAACGCTTTAGTTTCCTTAATACACTTAGTAGTTCTACTCAGCCTCCAAGTTCAGAACTTACTCCGGTGGGTGATGGTGCAAAGAAGTTAGCTAATGGTGATTATTATCAGCTTTTTACCTACCGTGGTCAATATCTAATCGATCATGCAAATTTCCGACGTTTTCCATTCATGAGCATCAGTTTGCCTTTATTTATTGAACCGGATGATAATGATGGCAGTTTAAATTACAAGACACTTCGCTTAGACCCCGATATTCGTAATAGCGGAATTGGTTTCAATGCTCGAATTCTTGGTTGGCTAAATCAAGGCTGGTCTATTGCTGAATATCGTCACCAATATGCAACAAATTTTGGGCAGGGTGGGGATGAAAGTGATTACAGTGTTGTACTTTTTGAAATTTCTTTTGGTACATCATCATGGGCTTCTGTTTGGCGTTTATTGCTTCCATTGGTTGTATTAATGTCTATGGTGCTCTTAGTCTTTAAGGTTCGTGCTGATGAGCAAGATGCCCGCGCAAGCATCCCGGTTACTGTACTGCTAACCCTTGTTTTTCTGCAACAAACTTACCGGGCTGATCTTCCCGTTTTGCCTTTTCTTACTTTCCTTGATCAGGTTTATATAGTTTCCTATATAGTAACGCTAGCTGCTTTTGTATTAGTTCTTTGGATTGCTCGTCGCTATGGTGATATTGAAGACTTGGAAGATCCAATAGCCAAGGCAGCTTTGCTCAAGCATCTGCACCGTTTGGATGATACTTGGCCACTTCTTGTTACTTTACTAGGCGGATCTGCGATTGCGATATGTTGGATTACAATTCCTAATGTTGCTAGTTTTTCGATCGGATAGCTTTCAATTTCTTCATGCTTTTTGCTTATTGGGTTTATCACCTGAAGAACTTTGTTAATATTATATAAACTCCACAACTATGGCTCTAAGCATTCCAGGCACATTTCCCCAAACGCTGATGTTGCTTGGCAGTGGAGAGCTGGGTAAGGAGGTGGCTATCGCGGCGCAGCGCCTTGGTTGCCGCGTAATCGCAGTAGATAGTTATGCAGATGCTCCCGCTATGCAAGTTGCTGATCTGGCTGAAGTTGTGGCGATGGGTAATCCAGATGCCCTTAAGGCGGTAGTGCGCAAATATCAGCCTGATTTGGTTATCCCAGAAATTGAGGCTTTAGCGGTGGATGCGTTAGCTGAGCTTGAAGCTGAAGGTATCACTGTTATCCCCACCGCTCGCGCCACTTCGGTAACGATGAATCGCGATCGAATTCGTAATGTTGCGGCAACAGATCTTGGGCTGCGTACGGCAGGGTTTGCTTATGCCAACAACAGTGCAGAGCTTGCTGCAGCGGCTGAAAAGCTTGGCTTTCCTGTAGTGGTGAAGCCTGTAATGAGTTCGTCTGGTAAAGGGCAGAGCGTGGTAGAAACACCTGAGGCGATATCCGCTGCCTGGGACTTTGCTATGGCAGGTGCTCGCGGCGAAGGAGAACTTGTAATAGTTGAGGAATTTATTCGCTTTGAACTTGAAATTACCCTATTAACGGTGAAGCAGTGGAACGGACCAACATTATTTTGTCCGCCGATTGCACATATTCAAGAGCGGGGTGATTACCAATGCAGCTGGCAGCCCGCTCAGATTCCAGAGGCTTGCCTAATGAAAGCGCAGGCAATGGCGTTAGCTGTTACTAATAATTTAGGTGGAGCAGGCTTGTTTGGGGTGGAGTTCTTTTTGTGCAGATCGGATGCTAGTAATGCGGCTGATTCGCAGTATGAGCTGATTTTTTCAGAACTTTCTCCAAGACCTCATGACACCGGTTTAGTAACTTTGCTTGGCCAAAATTTAAATCAATTTGAACTTCATCTAAGGGCAATATTGGGTTTACCAATTCCTGCAATTTATAGCCTTGGTTCTTCTGCTAGCAGAGTTATTCTGGCCCATGAGAATTCAGCAGCGGTTAGCTATGAAGGTGTGGCAGCTGCACTGGCCGAGATCGATACTCAGGTGTTGATATTCGGAAAATCTGAAGCAAGGCCCCATCGCCGCATGGGTGTGGCTCTCGCTCGAGGCGCTAATGAGGCAGACGCAAGGCGTAAGGCAGACAATGCTGCTGCACAGATCAAGGTGCTTAGCAGTTGAAGCAATGCCAAATTCACCAGTAGTGCGGCATAATCCCTTTGAGTTTCACTACCCAAAATTCAAATGAAAGACGACGACTTTTATTTAGATGGTGATAATGACGATGATTCAGCAGCATCCATCGCTGATCTGGGCGCTGAGCACTGGCAAGAAGAAATTGAATTTCTTGAACAGCGTTTACGCGGTGATCAAGGTGAGATTGATAAAGACGATAGAGATACTTGCCTAGAAGCATTGGCAATGGCCAAGGAGAATCTTGCTGCCTCCTTGAAAAATTAAATAGTTTAATATTAAGGCATGTTTGTTTATTTTAGTCTATTTACGTTTGTTTTAGTTTATTTTTTGCATCTGCCACGTAACAAACGTTCCGATTGGGCTCCATAACAGAAAGGGAATTAGTAAAAATGCGGAAATTATTGAAATCTGAATTACCTGTGTTAGTAAAACACCTCCCCACAGCCAACCTGCAAATGCTATTAAGGTTCCAGTTTTGATTTTTCTTTGTTTGCACATAATAAATTTATAGCTTTGCACTAACAGCAACAAGATTACGTATAATATCATTATAAATAGATTCCAGCTTTTATACCATGCCGTTAAGGCTGAAAAATAGAAGCATCCATAAATAAAGATCCAAATTAGAGGTATAAAACGTTCGAAATTCAGCCAAGCCGGTCTTTTTAAGTTCATAAACCAAGCAAACTCCTTTTTACTTGGATTTAAGATGCCCCCCACTATGATTATTACCAGTAGGATTGATATTGCAGCAAGCATCTAAATTAGTGGAGATGCTTCCACTAGCAATTCATCTTCTGGAGAAGGGCTTGGTATTAATTTAAGTGTTAGATTTTGATTTGGAAGCAATGATAGATGGATATTTTTAAGTAGTCCAACTGTGAGCAACCTAATTTCAAGTTCTGCAAGCGATTTGCCAAGGCATACTCTTTCGCCACCCCCAAAGGGCAACAGCGTTATTTTTGTTTCCTTTTCTGTATGTCGTTGCGGCCGAAATTTGTTTAGGTCAGTGGAATCAGTGCCATTGCGCTGGCTTGCAGCAATGCTCACTTGCACCACTCGATTTGGAGGCACCAATACCCCGGCTAAGGCGATCGCCTCTTTTGTGATCCGAAAGAAGCCGCCAACTGGTGGCGTTAACCGCATTACTTCTTTAATAACCGCTTCAAGCCTCGGTGCTCTTTGAGCGTCGTATTCAATTGCTTCATTGCCTTCAATTGGCGGCCAAGGTAGATTTACAAGTTCTTCTAATAACCAATTTAAATCCGTTGGATGTTGCAGCAGGCTTAAAACAAGGCAGCTGAGCGATGATGCAGTTGTTTCGTATCCTGCAAATAACAGCAGTAGCAATTGTTCAGCTAAATCTTCATCGGTTAGTGGAATTCCAGCTTCATCAAGACCCCCGGCCAGAAGATCAAGGCCACCCATTGATGTGGTTTGAGCTTTTTCTAATACAGAACTAATTCTGCGCATAAGTCTTTTACGGGCTTGAAATGCTTTTGCATATGGGCTGCCCGGAATAGCAATCGGTATGGAGAACAAACCTTCACACCAGGTTTCAAAATCTATGAATAGAGCGTTGCAATCAGCTTGATCTAATCCCAATACCGTGTTCGCAATAACACTGAAGGCAAACCTCCTTAGTTTTGGCACCAATGCCACTGGTGAATGCGTAGTTAGGAGATCTCGATTGAGCGCTTTAACTAAGAGCACAATCGTTGGGCTATAGCGATTTAAAGCAGCGCTTGTAAAAAGTTGACTCACAACACGACGGCGCGCTTTGTGGCCGGCACCATTTCTGTTTGCAAGCGATAAGGATCCCAGCAGTTTTTTTACACTTTCAGGCCACCAACCCTCCACAGCATCAGCTTGGTTGAAAAGGTCGTTGATTGCCCTCTCACCGCGAATAAAAACTGTGCGCTGGCCCAGCAGGCTCGTTTCGTATACATCGCCGTAGCGCTCAAAGCGCGATTGGGCGAAATCGGGATCTCGAAAAAAAGCAAGCGTTTCCATAACGCCGCTTACAGCAGGGGTACTGGGCAGTGGCAAAAGCTCTGATGTATCGATGATTTCCCCGCTGTAAGGCCTGTTTCGACCCTAACAAGCTCAGCTGAGCGGCGGGCTATTTACTTTTCCGCAAT
>NZ_CEXBMR010000041.1:0-17688 GCF_982614295.1 Synechococcus sp. | reverse complement strand
ACGACGGCTCCACCGGTGGTTTCCAGGATCGTTCCACCAACATGATTAAAGATAACCAGTCTCAGGGTGGGGCCTACTACTATTACCGCGCTGGCGGAGACGGCCTAGCCACAACCAGCACCAAATTTCAGCCTGCTAAAACATTCGCTCCCCAGGCCCGTCAACTGGCCTTCAGCACCACCTGGACCGGGTTCACACCTGAGCCCGGCGGCACCATCTCAGGATCACCCAAAGCTCTGAACTCACTGTTGGTTAACCCCAGCATCCCCGGCACCACCATTGCTAACCCCCTCAACGGTGGCACTGTTGGCACTCCATACGCTCCTAACCGCATCCGCGCTTCCATCTATACAAAAGATGGCTATAAGAGCGCAGTTGCAGTGCCCACCACCCCTACCGGTGTTGCACCCACAACCACAAATAAGACTATTGAGTTTTTGCTCCCTAATGTGAGCACCGCTCTGCCTTTAACCGGCAATGAGATTCTGCTTCAAGATAAATTCGGCGACACCACTCTGTTGCGTGTTCAAACCAGCGGTTCCACCAGCAGCAATTATTCAAGCTCAAGCATCCTGCTCGATCGCAAAGACATGCAGGCTTTGGTGGCCTTGGCTAACGAATCCCGTCGTGTAAAAACCTACACATACAACGGTAAGGCTGGTGCAGTTACCAAGCTTGCTAACCAGTACGACTTCATCAACATCAACGATGCTTATAGCCGCACTTATACAGGTGTAACTGCCGCTGGTGCAGCTACAACTATCGGTGGCGCTGCCCTAACCGTAACCCCAGGTGGTTATGTTCAAAACAGCAACACCTACAGCAACGTAATCAACTACCTGTTGGCTGAATACGGTTCATTGGGTGAAGATCAGCGCAAGGTTGGTTATGTTCAAAATGCAGCCACTAAGTTCGTTCGTAACTTGGCTGCTTACACCACCAACAAAAACTACGTTGCTGATAAGAACGCCTTCACGTTCTCCCACGATGCTCAACTGAACTTCAATACCAGCTTCACTGGTAAAGATCTGCTCAACTTCCGCATCCGCGGCAACAACACCCACGCATTCTCAGGCCGTGCTGCTAATCCAGCTGCTGCCCTCGCCTACGACGGTTCAACTACTGCGTGGCCTAATGGCGCCAAATCAAACATCTTCATCGACAAGCTGTTCTACCGCTTCCCAGTTGGCGATTACGCCGTGGCTGCTGTTGGTACACGCTTACCGCAAGATGCAATCCTGCCTACCCGTGGTACTTACTACACCAAAGATGCTCTGCTTGAGTTCTTCAACACCTCTGCTGGTGTATTCCCCTCCTATACCGGTACCGGCGTAGGTTTGTCCTTGGGCAAATTGGGCGGTAAGGGTGCCTTAGGTATGAAGGGCGTGAGCTTCGGTATTGCCTACTTGGCTAACGAATCTGATGCTGTTGCACCTGATGCTTCCAACACCATGACCCAAGGTTGGTTTGGTGCTGATACCCGCTTCCGTATGCCTGTTCAGCTTGCCTGGCAGAGCAAGAATAAGAAGTGGTTGGCTTCTGCTAACTACGCCTATGAGCGCGGTAACAACTCCATGGGCCAAGTGGGTACTCAGCTAGCGCTTACCCCCTTCATGTATGCAAGCCTCAACGAATCCAACCAGTTTGGTTTCACCCTTGCTTATCAGTGGTCTAAAGACTTCAGCCTTACTGGTGCCTACGGCCATGCAGCTGTTAATGCCCGCTACGACAACAGCGTATTGGGTGTGAAGATGTCTGATGCCGGTGATTCTGCTGTGATGAACAGCTGGATGCTTGCAGCTAACTTCAAGAACGTGTTCCTCAAAGGCAACAGCGCCGGTATTGCTATCGGTGGCGTTCCTTCAGTTGTGAGCAACAGCTCCGGCTGGAACAAAGATGGTGGCATGCCCACCGCGATTGAAACCTGGTACCAGTTCCAGGTAACAGACAATATCAGCATCACACCTGGTATTTTCTACATCTCCAGCACCACCAACTCCGATGGTATCGGCGGTGGCGATACCTGGGGTGGCGTGATCAAAACTCAGTTCAACTTCTGATCTGGATTTAATCACTTAATTGCAACTCACTTTTCACACTTACATCGGCCCCTCTTTTGGAGGGGCCTTTTTTTTAGCTTGTTTAGTATTTTCTCCAGCTGTAACAGCAACAGAAAACATAATTACTGAATTTGAAGCCACTCAGTTTTCTGCTACTACTAAACTCAGTGGGATTGTTCGTTTTGTTACTGGTAGTGGTTATCGCGCTGCTGGTTATGCAAATTTTGCGCAAGCTGCTGCGCTTACAGATATCGCTCAGCTCTATGGCCAGCTTGCCTACGATGGTTCTGATCTAGCAGTTCAAAATCGATTTATTAATAAGATCCCATCACCCCATAGCCAAGGGGAAGCCTTTGTTTTTTATCGTGCTTCTGCCACTCCATCACTTAGCCGTGAATTGGCCTTCAGCACCAGCTGGACTGGATACATACCAGATAACCTAAAAACAGCTAGCTCCAGTTCTATTAATGCTTTTGCCGAACCAGCAGATACAAATGTGATGCAAGGTGTAGGAAGTGGCCAAAATCTTATCCTCAATGGACCTGCTCGTAATATTATTGCTCAAGCTAATCTTAGTAGGATTAGTATATTTAGTGAATCGGGCTTTAGGCAAGCGGTGCAACTTCCCAGCACTAATTTTACGCTTGAATTTCTAATGCCAGCCACAAATATCAATCAGCCTCTACAGGCAGATCAGATTTCATTGCAGGATCGCTATGGCCGCAGCAATGTATTATTTAGCACCAGCAGTGGCTCCAGTAGTAGTGAGTTTAGTAGCGCTAAAATTCTTTTAGATCGTAAAGATATGCAAGCAATGCTAGCTTTGGCAAACAAGGCTCGCCGCGCTAAAAGTTATGCATTTCTGAATGAGAATGGCAATATTTATTATAAACCCACCGGTCAGTATGATCCGATTGTAATTGCAAGTAGTGCGGGGCGTAATTATTTAGCAACCAATTATTCTGGCGAGGCAGTTCAAAATTTCAGTGCAGCAGGCACTGGTTTGGTGGTAACACCTGGCGGCCTTGTAACCAATCCCACTATTTATAATAATGTTATTAACTATTTAATTGCTGAATATGGATCGCTCAGCGAGCAGCAACGTAAATTCAACTATGTGCAACAAGCTGCCGCACGCTTAATACGTAATCTTGCCGCATATCCCACCAATAAAAACTATGTGGCAGATGGAAATGCCTTTACTTTCTCCCACGATGCCTTCTTGAATTCAAGTACTAGCTTTTCTGGGGAAGATGAGTTGTTATTTCGTGTGCGTTCTAATAACACCTATAGCTTTGCTGCGCGCATGGCAAATCCAGCCGCCTCTCTTGCCTACGATGGTGCCGTGATCAATTGGCCTAATGGCGAAACACCATTTGTATTTTTGGATCGCTTATCTTATCGCTTCTTATTAAACAAAAACATCAGAATTTCCCTCGGTGCCCGTGTTGCTCAAGATAGTATCTTGCCCTCGCGCGGTAGTTTTTATAAACAATCAGCGTTATTGGAATTTTTTAATACTGCCGCTGGTGTTATTCCCTCCTTCACCGGAACCGGTGCCGGCTTTGATGTTAGTCCGTTTGATTTAGATTTTCTTGCCCTTAAAAATCTACGCTTTGGTATTGCCTACCTTGTTAATGAAGCAGATGCTGTTAGCTCTGATGCAAATAATGTAATGGCCCAGGGTTTATTTGGTAGTAGTACTCGTTTTCGTGTGCCGCTGCAACTTGCCTGGCAAAGCAGCAACCAAAAATGGCTATTTAGTGCAAATTATGCCTACGAACGTGGCAATAATTCGATGGGTTCAGTTGGTACATCATTGGCACTTACGCCTTTTATGTATCCCAGCTTAAATGAATCAAGCCAATTTGGGTTTACACTTGCCCATCAACTAACAAATAATCTTAGTATCAATGCAGCCTACGGGCGCGGCTTTGTGAGAGCTCGCTACAACAGCAGTGTTTTGGGTGTAAAAATGACATCAACTGGCGATCAAGCTGAGCTGAGCAGTTGGCAGCTTGCAGCTCACTTCAATAATGTTTTCGTTAAAGGAAATAGCGCTGGAATTGCTGTTGGTGCTGTTCCAGCACTAATACGCAATAGTTCTTGTTGGAGCACTGATGGCGCCTCTCCTATCGCTGTTGAAACCTGGTACCAATACCAAATAAGTGATAACATAAGCATCACTCCAGGTGTATTTTATATTTCAGGTGTTGCAAACTCCGATGGCATTGGCGCCGGTAGTAGTTGGGGTGGTGTGATCAAAACCCAATTTAATTTTTAGCAAATGTCTTTTTTGCAATTTGCTAGAGCTCAATGCGTTAAAGGCCTGGCATCTGAAGCAGAACGTCAACTGCTCGCTCAATTTGAGCAGCAGCCCTCCCCCCCTAGCGCTGATTTTGGCTTAGCACTTGCCCTTTGCAATTTGTATCTGGAGCGCCTAGATCAAACACAGGCCTGCCTTGATCGGGTGCTGCTTGATCACGGCGACAGCAGCGAGCTTCTACAACTCGCCATCAGCTGGGAGCAGCGCCGTAATGAAGGTTCCCTTAGCCCCTTGTTGCGAAGGCGGATGCAGGCATTCCTTAACGATTTGCCGATCGCGTTGCAGTGGTTGCAGCTGTTAATTGCTGATCTCGATGCCCGGGCTGCTATCGCTTGGGGGCAGCAGCTTTTGCAGCAATGGCCAGAAGAGATTTCTGTGCAACAGGCGCTCAAAACTTTGGCTTGGGAATTGCAGGATCCGGCCCTTCTAGCTCAGTTGGATTTGGGTTCCGATGCCGAGCTGCATTTATGGCAAGGCCGCAACCAATGGTTGTTAGGTGATCTGATTAATGCAGAGCAGCAGCTGCGGTGCTGCCTCAGCCATGGCGATGCACGCCCTGATCAGCAGCTGCAGGCACTACACAGCTTGATATTTCAGCTGCAGCCTGGGCGGCCTGAAATCCTGTTAACAGCTTTTTGGGATTTATTTCAGGCTTCTCCCGATTGGGCTTGGTGTTTTGGCCGTGCTCTTTTAGCTGCTGGTGCATGGCAGCAGGGTTGGCAGTTATACGAGCAGCGTTACTACAGCCAAGATCGCGCTCAAATTCTCCCCCCTGGTTTCCCCTTAATCGGCTTAGAGCAGTTGGGTTTGGAGCGCTTAGTTAGTTCCAAGGCTCCTGGCGGTAGCCATGTGTTGATCTATGGCGAACAGGGCATTGGCGATACCCTTATGTTTGCTTCTTTGCTGCCACAGCTGCAAGCAGAGTTGCAGGCAACTGGTGGTTCGCTGCAGCTGCTGTTGCAGCCCCGCTTAGTGCCCTTGCTGCAAAGCAGTTTCCCCGCCATCAAATGCGCTGCTAGCTTTCCAGCTGAGTTGCTACGGCAACTTGATCTGGCTTGCAGTATTGGCAGCTTGGGCCAGCGATATCGCCCAGATGCACAAAGTTTTGCGGGCCATTCCCCTCACCTACAGCTGCCGGATTCAACTAAACAAAATTGGCGTAAGCGCTTAGCGGCCCTAGGCCCTGGCCTCAAGGTGGGCATTGCCTGGGAAGGCGGCGGCACCTTAGGCAATCGCCACCAGCGTTCGCTCCAGCTCGAGCAACTTTTGCCGCTGTTAAAGCAATCGGGTTTGCATTGGTTCAATTTGCAATACGGCCACAAACCAGAGGAACTGCTTGCTTTGAAGCAAAACCAGGGCGTTGAGATCTTGCATTTCGATGGCATTAGCACTGATCTGCTCGCCACCGCCGGGCTCACCGCTGCCCTTGATCTTGTAATCACAGTGCAACAAACCGCTTTGCATCTTGCCGCTGGCCTTGGTGTGCCCGTGTGGGGCCTTTTGCCCTATCGGGCTGAATGGCGCTATGGCCAAGGGGGTTCTCAAATGATTTGGTACCCCAGCGTGAAATTGTTTCGGCAACAGCAGCGGGGCAATTGGCATGGCGTTATTGAACAGGTTTCGCAGCAATTGCTTAAACGCTTAGAGGAACGCTGAAGCGCTCTTAATGATCAGAATGGATGAATTATCACTACATCCAATGGCGATTGCTCCTGATATCACCGCCCTCGTGGGCCATACCCCTTTAGTGCGGCTTAATCGCCTGCCTAAGGCAGAAGCTTGTTGCGCCGAGATAGTTGCGAAGCTTGAAAGCTTTAATCCCACCGCATCAGTAAAAGATCGCATTGGTTTAGCGATGGTTCTTGATGCAGAAGCGCAGGGGCTGATCAATCCTGAAAATACAATTTTAGTAGAACCCACCAGCGGTAACACCGGTATCGCCCTTGCGATGGTGGCTGCCGCCCGCGGCTACCGCTTGATCCTCACCATGCCAGACACCATGAGTTCGGAGCGGCGATCCATGTTGCGGGCTTATGGAGCAGAGCTTGAACTCACCCCAGGGGCGGAAGGGATGAAGGGGGCAATCGGGCGGGCCCGCGCCCTTGCGGCGGAGTTGCCCAATGCTTATCTGCTACAGCAGTTTGCAAATCCAGCCAATCCAGCCATCCACGCCCGCACCACTGCAGAAGAGCTTTGGCTTGATACCGATGGCCGCATTGATGCTCTAGTGGCTGGAGTGGGTACCGGTGGCACCATTACCGGCTGCGCTCAGCTGCTGAAGCAACGTAAGCCCAGTTTTCAAGCGATTGCAGTGGAACCCACCGGTAGCCCAGTGCTCAGTGGTGGTGCCCCTGGGCCCCATCGCATCCAAGGAATCGGTGCTGGTTTCATCCCAGACAACTATCAAGCTGAATTGATAGATGAGGTGATCCAGGTAACAGACGCAGACGCGATGGCGATGGGGCGGCGATTAGCGCGGGAGGAGGGTTTGCTCAGTGGGGTGAGCAGTGGCGCCACCATGGCAGCAGCTTTAAAACTGGGGCAAAGGCCTGAATGGGCTGGCAAATTAATAGTTGTGGTGCTCGCCAGTTTTGGTGAGCGTTATCTCAGTACTCCGATGTTTACCGACGCCACGCCGTGACCGCTGCGGATCCATATCGTGTGTTGGGGGTATCTCAAGGGGCCACCACAGCTGAAATCAAGGCCGCCTATCGAGCCTTGGTGAAACAACATCATCCCGATGCCAAGGCGAGCGGCGCTGGCCAGAATTCAATTAAGGATCCAAGCCAGGATTCAAAACAAATAATTGCCATTAATGCCGCCTGGGAGCTGCTGCGGCATCAAGAAAGCCGTCGCCGCTACGACAGTTCAACCCCCCAAGCGCGCAGTAGCCCCAAGGCCAGCAGCAGCAGCAATAGTGAGGCCGCCCTCGAGCGCTGGTTGAGTGGCGTGTATTGGCCTATCGATCAACTTTTAGGGGAGGTATTAGAACCTTTTGGATCAGAATTCACAGCGTTATCAGCTGATCCTTACGACGATCAATTGATGGCAAATTTTTGTTCATATCTCGAGCGCAGCCGCAACTATTTGGAAAGGGTGGAATATTTATTTCGTTCTCAGGCCTGCCCGGCAATTGCCAAAAGTTTTGGCCTCAGCCTTTATCACTGCTTAAGTGGCGTGCAGGATGCCATTGCTGAATTTGAGCGTTACACCGCCGGTTATGTAGATGGTTATTTGCGTGATGGCCGCGAGATGATCCGCGAAGCATCGCAGCGGCGCCAGCGTTTACAAACTCAGCAACCTAGGTAAAAGGCTCTAACTGATCAAGCCTTAACCACACATCAGGCACCGGTTGGCGAAAACGCAGCTGGGCATAGCTTTCACTAATTATCAATATTTCCCCAGGCCCCTCCAGTAGATAAGCCGGTGGTATGGGCGCACTAGCAGCAGCTTCTGTGCTGCCAACATATGCCTCGCGATTTACCCGCACTAAGGCTCCTTTTTTGAAGCTGTTGGCCATGGTTTCTATCGCGCTATTAACAGGCTAAAGGGCAGCGGTTGAGGTTAACGTCTGCAAAAGATGCCTAGGTAGTAATGAAGCTGTTGCTGATTGGTTGCACTGGTTTTGTTGGCCGTGAATTATTGCCGCTTTTAAAAGCAGCAGGCCACGAACTCACAATCGTGAGCCGCAGCTCTGCTGCTAACGGAAGGCTGCAGGCCAACCCCGCCCTTGCCAAAAGTTGGCTGCCGGATACTCCCCTTGCAAAGGCATTAGCGGAAGCGGATGCGGTGGTGAATTTGGCGGGGGAGCCGATTGCTGAACAGCGCTGGACGCCAGCCCAATATGAATTACTGCGTAGCAGCCGCATAAACACCACAAAATTTTTAGCTGCTGCCATCTCTACTGCTGCTTCCACTAATGCCTCCCCAAAGCTGCTGATAAGTGGTTCGGCCATTGGCTTTTATGGCAGCAGCCTCGTTGAAAGTTTCACGGAAAGCAGCCCGAATGCCACTGATTTCCTTGGAGAGTTGTGCCTGGAATGGGAGCAAGCCGCGGCGGCAATACCTGCAAGTTGCCGGCTGGTTGTTTTACGCACAGGCATTGTGCTGGCAGCTGATGGTGGCGCCCTCGGCAAAATGTTGCCAATTTTTCGCGCTGGCTTTGGCGGCCCCATCGGTTCGGGCCGGCAGTGGATGAGCTGGATTCATCGCACTGATTTCTGCGCTCTTATCGCGATGGCCCTCAGCAATCCCGCCTACAGCGGCGTTTATAACGCCACCGCTCCAAATCCAGCAACGATGGCGCAGTTTTGTCAGAATTTAGGCAAGGCTCTTGGCAGGCCAAGCCTGCTGCCGGTGCCCGGCGCTTTGTTGCAGTTGCTGCTTGGCGATGGCGCCTCTGTAGTGCTGGAAGGCCAAAAAGTGCTGCCAGAACGGCTGCAACAGCAGGGATTTAACTTTCAATACGGCGATTTGAATGGGGCCCTCGCCGCTGCCACCAGCTCCAAGCAGCGTTGATTAATGCCCCAGCCATCAAGATTCCAAGGGCTGGGGTGAACAGCGGTTCCCATAGCTTTTTAAATAGGGAAAGCGGCGCGTGTATTTGGCGCGCTTCTAAGGCAACAGCAGCTAAAAACCAGATAGCGGCAAAGATCACCAGAAACACATTGGCCACCAGCAGGCGATCCAACCAAATCTTGATCTGATTAGGGGCACTCATCGCTGCATCGCTTGGATGATGGCAGTAGCGATCCGGTTGGTTCCGCCACTGCGGCCTAAGCGTTTCTCCCCCTCTTCTTGCCAACTCTGTTGTTGGTTTTCCGTTTGTTTCGTCATTAACGGGATTAGTAATTGCACTGATTGCTCAAGGGTTGTGGCAGCGCCCACTGGCCCTTGCGCGCAGAACACTCCTGGCCCCAACAGGCGGCGTTGCGCTTCCGCAAATCCAGCTGTGAACTGGGGCCCAAAACCGGCTAATTGCAACACCGGTATGCCAAGCCCCACCGCTTGTTCGCTAGCGGTGCCCGCCATCGATAAAGCCACTCTGGATTCACATAAAACTTGGTTGAACTGCCCCCAGCAAAGTTCTAATTTCAATTGCTGCCAGCTCAAAGCGCTTGGGCTTGCACTCCAGCCTCGCTGCAGGGCCATTGCTGCCACTGCTTCTTGGCTTAATTCCTGCACTAAAGCAGCTTTAAAGCTCCAGCTTTGAGCAGTTTTTGGTAACAACTCGAGTAAGGCCAGCATCAATTCAAAATTTTGCAATGCCTCCGGCAATCGGCTGCCCGGCAGCAGTGCCAACATTTGTTCTGCGGAGGGTTTTGCTTTCGCCCCCAGCAATTTTTCGATAAATGGGTTGCCAAGGAATTCCACAGGTCGGCCCAGTTGCTCGCTTAGATCGGTTGCAGTGAGGTAATCACGGCTGAAAATTGCCCTTGTGCGTTTGCTTGCAAGGCAAGCACCGCAAGGCCATGGCAGCCTCAACTTCCCTTCGTAGTGGCTGGAATAGGCCACAAGATAAGTAGCCACGGGTTTGCCTAAAAGCCAGCACAGCAGCACTGGAATCACATCTCCCACCACCACTAAAGCATCGGCCTTTTGGGCCTCCCGCCAAACGCGCCAACTGCGTTTTAGTAAATAAAGCACCTGCCCCTGGAAGATTTCGGCCCATCTGCCAGCGGCGCTGGTGTAACCCAATCCACCGGTGCTGTAGTTGCGGGTGCGGCCCAGCACTGAAATTCCAGCGGCAAGATATGCATCCCCTCCACCCACAAGGGGGACAGCCGCCACTTGGGCTCCCAGCTCCTGAAGGGCTAGGGCCAGCAGGGCACCGCTTAGGTCTTCCCCGTGGCCGTTGCTTATCAGCAGCAGCCTCATTTCAATCAGCTAGCCAAGCCTTCACTTTCGCTAAGGCTGGCCAGCCGGGCCGCCTTTGCAGCCCATCAGCGATGGAAGCCTCCAGTTCGCGGGCTAATTCAGGTGAAAAGGCCATCAGCTTTTTTATTAATTCAATGTGCTCCCTCACTCCTTTAGCTCCGGTTTCGAGCATGGCAAGGCTGAGATTGATGCGACCTTGAGGATCTTGTGGATTGATTTTTACAGCGGTTTTTGCTGAATGAAGAGCATCTTGAGGCTCACCATTAAGCAGTTGCAGCCAGGCGAGGCAGGTCCAACCTGCTGATTGGCGCGGCGCTTGCTGGGTGATTTCTTTAAAGCTGGCAATCACTTGCGGCAGCGGAGCACCATTTTGGTAACTGCTTAGGGCAAGCTCAAATTCGGAAGTTTCAGTGCTGGCATTCATAGAGAGCTTGCTACTCAGTTCAGGTATTGATTCAGATTCGCACCTTGGTGGCTAACTCACGGCTTAAACCGCAAAAGAACTGCCGCAGCCGCAGGTTTGGGTGGCATTTGGGTTGCTGAAATTAAAACCGCCACCTATTAATGCAGCTGAAAAATCCAGCTGCATACCGTAGATATAAAGCAAACTTTTCGGATCGCAGATCACTGTGAAAGCAGGGGCTTCAGCTGGTTCGTATACGTAACTTTCATCATCAGCCTGCTTCTCAAGGCCAGAAACAAAGTCCATGGTGTAACTCATGCCGCTGCACCCGCCAGAACGTACCCCCACCCTCAAAACTTGATCACCACCCTGCTGCTGCATCAAAGCGGCCAACTGTTTCATGGCTGGAGCGGTGATCAGAATGCCTTTGCCATCTTTACCGGTGTGGGTGAGGGGAGCTTTTGCTAGATCGGTAGCCATCGCTTTACTTTTAATCTACTAATTACTCTAAGCAACTTCCCAGCCGCCACAGCCCCACTACGGGGCCATTGCTCCATAGAGTTGAGCCATTACAGGAGCTGATGGTGCGGGTTGCAATCGTTGGATCAGGGCTAGCGGGTTTGTCTGCGGCAGTGGATCTGGTGGATGCCGGCCATCAGGTGGATATCTACGAAGCGAGGCCCTTTATGGGCGGAAAAGTTGGCAGCTGGATAGATCCAGATGGCAATCACATTGAAATGGGACTGCATGTGTTCTTTTTTAATTACACCAATCTTTTTGCCTTAATGCGAAAGGTAAACGCATTTGATAATCTTTTACCAAAAGATCACACCCATTTATTTGTAAATCGTGGAGCTGATGTAAAAGAGCTCGATTTTCGTTTTGCCCTAGGAGCACCATTTAATGGCTTGAAAGCTTTTTTTACCACTCCTCAGCTGAATTGGCTTGATAAATTACGTAATGCCCTTGCTTTAGGTACCAGCCCAATTGTGCAAGGTTTATTGGATTACGAAGGCGCGATGAAAACAATACGAGCTTTAGATCGCGTTAGTTTTCAGCAGTGGTTTATCGGCCATGGCGGCAGTGTTAATAGCATCGAACGAATGTGGAATCCAATTGCCTACGCCCTAGGTTTTATTGATTGCAAATCTATTTCGGCTCGCTGCATGCTTACAATTTTTTTGATGTTTGCTACTAAAACAGAGGCATCAAAATTAAATCTGTTAAAGGGATCTCCCCACCGCTGGTTAACCGGCCCAATTCTTGATTATATTAAAGCTCGTGGTGGTAATTTACATCTGCGGCATCGGGTAATCGAGCTGGAATATCAAGATTCCTCAGCTGGTTCTTTGGTAACGGGCTTAAAGCTTGGCACTCCCGATGGTGAAATAGTTGTGCAGGCGGATAATTATTTAGCTGCTTGCGATGTGCCAGGTATTCAAAAGTTGATACCTGCCGCCTGGCGACGTTGGCCTTTATTTGAGCGGATTTATCGCTTGGAGGCTGTGCCTGTTGCCACTGTGCAATTGAGATACAATGGATGGGTAACTGAGCTTGGTGATGGCGGTAGCGCCGAAGCAAAACGTAAAAACTTAGCTGTTCCTAGCGGTCTTAATAATTTGCTTTACACAGCAGATGCAGATTTCAGTTGCTTTGCTGATCTCGCCCTTGCCAGCCCAGAGGATTACCGCAAACAAGGGCTTGGCTCTCTACTTCAGTGTGTTTTGACTCCAGGCGATCGCTGGATCCCTAAAAAAACAGAGGAAATTGTTGCCCACACCGATGCTCAAGTGCGGCAGTTATTTCCTTCCGCTTCCTCCTTGGAGTTGGTGTGGAGCAATGTGGTGAAACTTGCTCAGTCTCTTTATCGCGAGGCTCCAGGAATGGATCCTTTTCGGCCGGAGCAAAACACACCAGTATCTAACTTCTTTTTGGCTGGTAGCTATACAAAACAAGATTACATAGATTCAATGGAAGGTGCCACGATGAGTGGCAGATTGGCCGCAGCAAAAATTCTTGGTTGCTAAAACAACGTTTAAATTTTTCACCTTTTATTCACTGCAGAGATCCCATGGGCCGTTGGCTTGAGCACAGCGTTACCACCAGCATCCGGGCCCCTGTTGCTCAAGTGTGGGTTTTATGGAGCGATTTAGAGGCAATGCCGCTCTGGATGCGTTGGATTGAATCGGTGGTAACACTCGATGATCCAAATCTCACGGAATGGACCCTCTCCGCCCAGGGATTTCGCTTTCAGTGGAAGGCACGCATCACCAACCGGGTAGATGAGCAGCAATTGAATTGGGAATCGGTAAAGGGGTTACCCACAAAAGGAGCGGTGCGTTTTTACCCAGAAGGCCCCAGCCAAACATCAGTAAAACTCACTGTTAGCTATGAATTACCAGGAATCTTGGCTCCATTGATGGATTCCGCCATGTTGGGTGGTCTTGTTAGTAAGGAATTGCAGGCAAATCTTGATCGCTTTCGCGATTTAGTTGAACAGAGGGCTGGCAGCATTTGAAACACCCCTTGCCCCTATCTTTTGTTATTTCCATCACTGCGGCAGCTGTTGCTAGTTGTGCAGTTACGCCACCATTTTCGAATAATTTAATAAGGGCTCCTCTGCCGCCTTTGCAGCAACCTCCAGCAAAAGATCCCCGTTTCACAGCTTTACCAACTCCTGCAGCTGTAATTGCTGCTTTGCCAAAGGGTCGTAATGATCCATTTGCACCATTAGCTGCAACCACTGATCTAAAAGGAGCAAATCCCCCCAAAAACCCTGCTAAGCCAGCCCTGCAACTCACGGGTGTTGCCATGGCGCGGGGTGTACCTCAGGCTTTTGTTTCTTACAACAACGAAACTGGCGCTGTAGTGCCGGGCGATCTAGGTGGAGCGGGCATTCCATGGTTGCCGCCAGGTTGGCGCGTGATCAGTGTTGATGTGCAGCAAGGGCAGTTGATGCTTGGTAATGGCAGCCAGAAGTTGCCCTTTCAGCTTTGAAGCTTTTGTTTTGAATTAATCGCAAAGGCGCAAGCTGCCAAAAGCCCCTCAAGGTGGTGTGGATCCGCTTCTGCATCAACGCGGCCAAGGAATTCGATGCAGGCTTTTGTGGTTTGAGGCCCAATTGAGATCAGCATGATTGGCGCCAGCAAATCTCGCCAGTTGCTGCCGAATTCCAGTTGCAGCAGGCTCACGCAATGGCGCACCGTTTTTGCACTGCTAAAACAGATCGCTTCAACGCTGCCGGCCTTAATGGCAGCGCTGGTAATTTCTGGGATTTTGCTTGGGCAGCTGGATTCGTAGGCAGCCACTTCCACCACCCTGGCGCCAGCTTCCGCGAAAGCTTCCGCCAAAATGCTGCGGCCGCCGCTTTGCACCCGGGGCAAAAGGACGCGTTGGCCCCACACTCCCACTGGGAAATTTTCTAGCAAGCTATCGGCTACAAATTCCGGGGGAACAAAATCAGCAGGTGCACCTAACTGCTCAAGCAATGCTGCTGTTTTGCGGCCCACGGCAGCCAGCCTCACCCCTTTTGGCCTTTTTGCCAGGGATTGGCCTAAGTGCTGCAATTGGCGCTCAACTGCATCCACCCCATTAGCGCTTGAAAAAATGCACCAGTGGAAGCTACTAAATTCCCTTAAAGCATCAATTAGTGGCCCCAATTCGCTTGGAGGGCCAATCACTAAAGCTGGTAAATCCAGCACTTTTGCGCCAGCGGCTTCAAATATTTGGCGGGCTTCGCCAAGCTGCTGTTCAGCCCGGGTTAGCACCACCGTTGCCGTTAGCTCAAGCTGCATCCAGTTTCACCAGCTCGCCTGCTTTTGCCGCCAATTCCCTTGCTTCCTCTTCTTTGCCTTGAGCCAGCAATAAACCGATTGCTGTGAGAAAACTTGCTCTTGCGGCATCAAAATTCCCTCCAAGTAACTGTGCAGCCCCAAGGTTTTGGTGAATTTCGGGATTATTTGGAGCCAGTTCTAAGGCGCTCTCATAGGCCTCCAGGGCGCCGCCGATATCATTTAATTTGCGCCTAATTAAGCCAAGGTTGTACCAGGCAAGGGCCACTTCAGGGGCGTGGCGAGTGGCAGCTTCGGTGTAACTGGCGGCTTCTTCTAATTTGTTAAGCCTTAGCAGTAATGCGCCAAGATTTAAGCGGGCGCCAATGCTTAATCGCGGGTTTAAAGGTTCATCAAGGGCGGCGCGATAGTGCTTTTCCGCCCGCGGCAAATCGCTATGGGCATGGGCAATTCCCAGATGCAGTTGCAGTTCATATCGTTCGGAGAACTGGGTTTTAGTGCAGCGGCTAAGCCCTTGCTCCAAAAGAGCAATACCTCGTTCCACATTGCCGGATTCGATTTCTAGCCCCCCCAATTTGGCGCTGGCGTAGGGATCACCAGGGTTAGCTAGGAGTTCCGCTTCCATGGCTTCCCTGAGCCGTTCTGCTTTATTGCCCGCTAAAAGGCTCTCCAGCTGGTAACCGCTATGCAGCAAGGCGGGTTCTGGGCAATCCACCACGCGCCATTGAGGTTCAGCTTGCAGCAATTTTTCAACGCTGTCGTCTATGGAAGCGTGATAGAGGCGATTCCAGCTAATGGCGGGATGGCGCCTAAATAACCGACTCACAGCTGAATAAGGGGCCTGGGCCGCCCCCGCTTCAAAACGCAGCAGATTGATCACCAACACATCGGGTTGAGCCATCAGTGCTTGTAAAGGGGCTTTGGCATCGCTCAGTAGAAATTCATCGGCATCAAGCACCAATACCCAGTCGCCCTGCACCAATTCCAGGGCTCGATTGCGAGCCGGGGCAAAATCTCCTGGCCATTCCATTGATTCCACCTGGGCACCAGCTTCCGCAGCAATTGCTTTGGTGTTATCGGTGGAGCCGGTATCGAGCACCAGTAATTGATCGCAAAAGCCAGCAACGCTGGCGAGGCATTGGCCGATCTGCCCCTCTTCGTTGCGCACGATCATTGAGAGGCTGAGCATGGCTGCAATTACCCAGGATTTGGTTAGCTAAGAAGATTAAAACTTAGTTCGTGAAGCCACCCTCATAGCTGGCAGCACCAAGGCCAAGGCTTTGCAAAGCAAGAGCTTGCGCCCCAGGCATCTGGCCGGGGCTGTAAGCAATAGCGATGTTGGCGGGGATCAGCCCTTTCAGCTCCTGCCATAGATATGGGCTGCCGTACACCACAAGGCCCGCCAATCTTTGCTGCGCCAATAGCTTTTGCACCAGCTCGGCCCAGTAGCCATCAGCGCCGGCGCTGCCTCGAAATGGATTACCCCGCACAAATAATTGCAGCAACACTGGCCCATTTGGCAATTTTTCTAGATCTAAAGCTTGGCTGCGGCCATCGATCAAGGTTGTTTGCAAGCCGGCGGCTTGGGGACGCAAAAGGGCAGGGGCCGCCAGGGGTAAGGGGCTACAAGCAAGGCTGCTATCAACCCTAATTAAATTCACCCCCGGCCCTTTTGGCGGCGCTGAGTTGCAGCCTTGCTGTTGCAAACTCAGTTGCAACAATTCCTGGGCAAGGGCGCCGTGGCTGCTGGCGCAGTTGGCTAAAGCAGATAAGGCAGCCGCTGTATCAAGTTCAGAGGGTTTGCAGCGGGCCAAGGCCAGGCGCCGCCTCTCCAGGCTTTGCTCAACTCGCTCCAGCGGCCAGCGACCTTCGAGGCAACCCTGCTCAAGGGCCGTTAAGGCAGCATCTGTATCGGCTGGCATCAGTATCAGATCTGCCCCTGCTTCAAAGGCCAAAGCAGCTGCTTCTGCTGCTCCGTAATGCTTAGTAATTGCTTCCATCACAAGCGCATCGGTAACAATCAAGCCGTTAAATCCCAGCTCTTGCCGCAATAGCTGGCTTAAAACTGCCTTGGAAAGGGTGGCGGGGCGTTCTGGATCAAGGGCTGGCAGCTGCAGGTGCGCCGTCATCACACTGCCAACACCAGCTGCAATAGCAGCGCGAAACGGAACAAATTCAAGTTCATCTAGCCGTTCTCGGCTGTGGGCAAGTTGGGGTAATTGCAGGTGTGAATCCTGGCTGGTATCTCCATGGCCGGGGAAATGCTTAGCGCAACCCAGTACCCCCTCCCCCTCTAAACCCTGCAGGAAAGCGCGGCTAAGGGCTGTTGTTGCCGCTGCGGTTTCGCCCCAGGCACGCACATTGATTACCGGATTGGCTGGATTGTTATTTACGTCGCACACTGGTGCTAACACCCAATTGAGCCCCAGCAGCTGGGCTTCGTTGCCGGTGCAGCGGCCATAGGCCCTGGCTAATGCTTCTGCTCGTTGGGGTTCCGCCTGCCAGAGGGGAGCTAAAGCAAGAGGTGGCACCAGCCAAGTGGCCCCTTCAAAGCGTTGCCCCACCCCCTCTTCCACATCGGCGCAAAGCAGCAAGCGGTTTTGATCGGTTGATCCGGCCCACTGCTGTAACTGCCGGCAACGTAGAGCTAGATCGGCGGCACTTCCACCTAGCAAAATCACGCCGCCAACCCCTTGCTCCAACCATTGCTGCAGTTCGGTGTTGCCCAGTTCCCAGCGGGGGTAACGCCGTTGGTTATCGGTGGCAAAGCCACTGGCGCGCACAACAAATAACTGGGCTAACTGGCGGCGCAGGGTCATGGCTCCTCTTGCTCTTGGCGGGCCTCAGCTAAACGATTTAGTAAACCCAAAACCTCCACCCCCTCGGCCAGGCCTTTGTCATGGTGGAACACAAGTTCAGGAGTGCGGCGCATATTCAACCTGCGGCTTAATTCACCGCGCAGATATGGAGCGGCAGAGCGCAAACCCTCCATGGCCTCCTCCTGCTCATTTTTGCTGCCGTAGATGCTCACCGAAACCTTGCAATGCTGCAAATCACCAGCCACCACCACCGTGGTGATACTCACCATGCCCTGGGAAACCCGTTCATCGCGCACGCCCGTGCGAAGCAGTTCGCTCATTTCCTTGCGGATTAATGAGGCCACCCGTTCTACCCGTCGCCCTTGGGCCATCTCTATGCCCCTGGTACTGGGGTAACCATCGCATGCAGCAC
>NZ_CEXBMR010000040.1:13063-17813 GCF_982614295.1 Synechococcus sp. | reverse complement strand
AAAGGATCAATCCTCACCCCCGATTGATGGATCACCCTGCCAGGCACCCCCACCACTGTGCAATCTTGTTCCACATCTCTAAGTAATACTGAACCAGCGCCAATACGAGTGTTTGTACCCACATTGATTGCGCCTAATACTTTTGCGCCTGCGCCCACAACTACATTTTCCTCGAGGGTGGGATGGCGTTTCCCGCCTTGCTTGCCGGTGCCGCCAAGTGTTACCCCTTGAAATAATAAGCAACGATCACCGATTATCGCCGTTTCACCAATCACCACACCAGCGCCATGATCTATAAATACCCCACGGCCAATTCTTGCCCCAGGATGAATTTCTACCCCTGTAAAGAAACGCCCGATTTGAGATAATAAGCGCGGCAATAACGGCAAATTTAACCGAAACAACTGATGGCTAATGCGATGAAGGCAAATTGCATGAAGCCCCGGATAGCAAAATAGGATTTCTAAAGGGCCCCTTGCGGCCGGATCTCTTTCTTTGATAATCGCAATATCAGCTCTTAAACTTCTAAACATCTAATCAATCAATCCCGTTGTCTGTAGGGGTTTCGGTGAGGCCGATTTCTTTTCTTAGCATATCAATTGTGCTGGCTCCTAGATAACTTTGGGCGCAATGTACTTGGGGCATACGCATCAGTTGGGAGCGATTTTGGCGCAGGGTTTGCTCCACTAATGGCAGGCTTGGTTTATCGCACAACACATGGCTTGCAGCCCGGCAAAGGGCCAGTAAGCGGCTACCCACATCTGGAGAAGCGGTCATCACCAAAAGCTCTTGGCCGCGCATTGAATGCAGGATCACTTCCGCTGCCCTAAGGATGCCGGGGCTGATGCTCACAAGCCCAACACAACTGCCGGTTTTTAGTTCTTTAAGCAGATTAAGTTCATGGCGGAAGTCGTTTAAATCCACTGCCACTGCCCGCACCCCATGGGTTTTTGCAAGTTCTTCCACCGGTTGCAGAAAATACCGACTCGTTACAACTGTGCCGTTGTTGGAGCTTTCCAGCACCGCTTCTAATTCCTCAAGCGGCACCACTTGCACGGGCACATCAAGGCATGGCGCTAATTCTTCTGCGATCAACATCGATGCGCCGATGTCTTCCCTTGGCGTGCTCACCAGCACGCGGGCCCCGCAACGCAAGCGCCAATCCACTTCATGGGTGAGTAACTCACGGGCCTGCTGCAGGGTGCAACCAGCGTTAAGCAAGCCATCGATGCTGCGGCGCACCTCTTGATCAATATCAGGTCGAATGCGCCCCCTAGGCCCTGCAGGGGCTTTTAATTCCCTCGGTTTCTGCTGATCGCGCACGTAGATGCCGGAACCAGCCATTGCTTCCACCACACCATCGTTTTCCAGCTGGCGATAAACCTTGCTGATCGTGTTGCGGTGCAAGCCGGTTTGCATCGCCAATTGGCGGGTGCTGGGTAAGCGATGACCTGGCGGAAAATGACGGGCGGCAATCGCAAAGCAGATCTGGTTGTAGAGCTGCGTGGAAGCCGGGATATCGCTTTCTTGTTGGATGTGAAAACGCACGCTCGGTTGTGACAGCAGCTCAACTGCGCCACGGTAGTGGCCCGCGGGCTAGGTGACAATCCTTTTACCGGTTTTCAGGTAGCTGCGGCTTCAATTTCTGGTTTAGCTGCAGCATTGATCGGCAAAGTACGCACTGCTTTAGTGAGTTGCTCAGGCTTGTCTTTATTGAGCGGCACCCGGCGCGGGCCAAGAAACATGATCATGTTGCGCCCCTCCCGCTTTGGTTCCTGCTGTAATTCAGCATTTTCTTCTAGATCTCTCGCCATACGAAACAAAAGTTGTTCGGCAAGGGCAGTGTGTTGAATTTCACGACCACGAAAAATCACGGTGCATTTCACCTTGTCGCCGGATTTAAGAAATCGCACCGCTTGGCCGATGCGCACTTGGTAATCGTGCTCATCGATTTTGTAGCGCATTTTTACTTCTTTTACCTCAGTTTGATGGGATTTTTTCTTTGTTTCTTTAGCTTTCTTTTCCTGTTCAAATTTGAACTTCCCATAGTCCATTATTCGGCATACAGGCGGATCGGCCTTCTCGCTTACCAATACCAAATCAAGGCCCCTTTCTTTGCCTACTTCAAGGGCTGCTTCCCTGGTGATCACCCCAAGCTGACTGCCGTCTGAATCCACAACTCTTAAGTTGGGGTAACTAATTCTGTCGTTGATGTTCGGTAGTTCCCGAACTGGGGCGCGGCGATCAAAACGGGGGCGGGGTGGGGCCATTCAGTAAGGCGAGGGGGAACTGTGGTTCAACAGGTGACCCTTCACTCTAAGCCTTAGCTGCTGCGATAGCTGCAAGGGCATCTTTAAGGGCCGTTTGCGGGCTTAGCCAAAGCGGTTTGTGGCGGTTTTTAAACCAGGTGCGTTGCCTCTTAGCGAATTGCCAGGTTCGCTTTGCTGTGAGCGCTTGTGCTTCCTCGAGGTTTAGATCTCCCGCCAGCAATGCCACCGCTTCTGCGTAGCCGATGGTTTGCAGTAGCGCTAAATCTTTGCCGAAAAGCTTTTGCAGCAGTTCTGTTTCTTGCACCAGTCCATTGGCATACATCGCAGCACTGCGCTGCTCGATGCGTTGGCGCAAATCAGGGGGATCAAGGCCCAGCTCTAAAACAGCAAATGCTGGTGACCTGCGTCCTTGCTGGCTGCTAAGCGGTTTGCCTGTGCCATAAAGCACCTCTAAACCCCTTTGGGTGCGAATCCTGTCGTTTGGGTGGATCCGGGCAGCGGCGATCGGATCTGCCTTGCTTAGTAATTGATGGCAGCAGGATTGCCCAAGGCCATCAAGCTGTTGCCGCAGCCAAGCTTGGGGCGCTACGGCTGGTGGTTGAAGCCCTTGGCTGAGGGCTTGCAAATAGAGACCACTGCCCCCCACGAGCAAAGCCAAGTGCCCCAGGCCCAATTCTGCGCTAATTAAGGGCTGGGCTAATTCACAGAATTGCTGCAGGTTTAACGGCTGGTTTGGCGGCACCACATCCAGCAGTTCGTGGGTTACGCCAGCGCGTTCTGCTGCGCTTGGTTTTGCCGTACCAACATCCATATGTTGATAGATCTGGCGTGAATCCACACTTAAAACACGGCAGCCCAATTCCAAGGCCAGTTCAATGCCAAGGGCGGTTTTGCCGCTGGCGGTGGGGCCTAAAAGCACCACCATGAGGTCTTTTGTTGGCACTTCCGGCTGGCCCTGGCTGAACTCTGCTTGCAAGGGAATACTCCAACCCCATGGCAAATTCAAGCTGAGAGGCCCCCAGCAGGCGCTCTGGGCCACCGGTGGTAGGATCTAAGTTCAGCGGAAGGGTCCCGCTGGGGTTTGGCTTCCATCAAGGGCCCCTCAGCGGAAACAACAGCATGGGCGAAGCAAGCAGTTCCAACTCTCAGGTTCAATCGGCCTACGGCGCCGAGCAAATTCAAGTTCTCGAAGGCTTGGAGCCGGTGCGTAAGCGGCCGGGGATGTATATCGGCACCACCGGCCCGCGGGGGCTGCACCACCTGGTTTATGAGGTGGTTGATAACTCGGTTGATGAGGCTCTAGCAGGCCACTGCAGTGACATCGAGGTGAGCCTCAACGCGGATGGTTCCTGCACCGTTAGCGACAACGGCCGCGGCATTCCCACCGATATCCATCCCCGCACCGGCAAAAGCGCCCTTGAAACGGTGCTCACCGTGCTCCATGCCGGCGGTAAATTTGGTTCTGGCGGTTACAAGGTGTCTGGCGGCCTCCACGGGGTGGGGGTTTCTGTTGTAAATGCCCTCAGTGAATGGGTGCAGGTAACGGTTTATCGCCAAGATCAGATGCACACCCAACGCTTTGAACGGGGTGCACCAATTGGCACCTTGCTTTCTGTAGATGGCGAAATAGGTCGCACTGGCACCACGTTATGTTTTAAGCCTGATTTTCAGATATTTGCCACTGGAATTATCTTTGATTACCAAACTCTTTCCGGCAGGTTAAGAGAACTTGCATACCTAAATGGAGGCGTTCGGATTGTATTTAGAGATGATCGCCCTGAATCAATTCGCGAAGAAATTTATCATTACCAAGGTGGAATTCGAGAATATGTAAATTACATGAATACCGGCAAAGATCCTTTGCATCCTGAAATTATTTATGTAAATTCAGAAAAGGATGGCGTTCAAGTAGAGGCTGCTTTGCAGTGGTGTGTGGATGCTTATTCCGATAGTATTTTAGGCTTTGCAAATAATATTCGCACCATTGATGGCGGCACCCATATTGAAGGTTTAAAAACCGTTCTTACCCGCACCTTAAATACATTTGCGCGAAAAAGAGGTAAAAGAAAAGATGCGGATGGCAATTTAGCTGGTGAAAATATCCGCGAGGGATTAACAGCTGTTCTTTCCGTGAAAGTGCCCGAGCCTGAGTTTGAAGGGCAGACAAAAACAAAACTTGGTAATACAGAAGTGCGCGGTATTGTTGATACCGTGGTGGGTGAATCTTTAAGTGAATATCTTGAATTCCATCCTCAGGTAATTGATTTAATCCTTGAAAAGGCAATACAAGCCTTTAATGCTGCCGAGGCAGCGCGTCGGGCAAGGGAATTAGTTCGCCGTAAAAGTGTGCTGGAAAGTTCCACTTTGCCAGGCAAACTTGCAGATTGCAGTTCCCGTGATCCTTCCGAATCCGAGATTTACATCGTGGAGGGTGATTCAGCTGGCGGATCAGCTAAACAGGGCAGGGATCGCCGCAATCA
>NZ_CEXBMR010000040.1:9120-12963 GCF_982614295.1 Synechococcus sp. | reverse complement strand
CACACCTATTGCTACAACGAACAAGATCTTAAAAAAGTACTTGCTGGTTTTGGTGAAAAGGCTAATTACACGATTCAGCGCTTTAAAGGCTTAGGTGAAATGATGCCTAAACAACTCTGGGAAACCACCATGGATCCCTCCACCCGCACGATGAAGCGGGTGGAGATAGAAGATGCCGCTGAAGCGGATCGTATTTTTACAATCCTTATGGGCGATAAAGTTGCGCCACGCCGAGCTTTTATCGAAGCCCATAGTGCTGAATTAGATCTTGCGGAGCTTGATATTTAATGCCTTTGCGTTTGGCTTGGTTATTTGGCTTGGCGCTTATGGCCCCAATAGCTTTGCCAGCCGGTGGCGCTGAACGTGATCAGCCAGGGCTGCGCCGCCGCCGTACTGGTGAACCCCTACTGGCAACTGCTGCCCCACAGCAACTACAGATTTCACCCCATCACCAGGCACCGCTGTTGGGCGCTGATGCAGATGCAGGTATGCCATACGAAATTTTGCAAACTTGGTTTAGCAGTGAAGGTGAACGTTGGTGCCGGGTTCGCCAAGGTTCGCTGCGGGGCTGGTTACTCGGTTAGGTGCAGTTCCCTGAACTAACCATCTTTGCTACTAATTATGTTTAAGAGCATTTTGCTGGTATCACTTGGGGCGGTGCCAGGGGCTTGGTTGCGGTTTCGATTGATTAATCATTTTGAGCCGTTAATACCCGCTAAGCACTGGGGCACTTTGGCGGTGAATATGTCCGCTTCTTTTCTTTTGGGTTTACTGGTGGGATTAAATCAAACCTGCCCCTCAACGCCGCTATTGCTTCTGCTGGCCACTGGCTTTTTGGGTAGCTTCAGCACCTTTTCCACCTTCATTGTGGAATTGCTTGTGCTGCTGCATCGCCAAGCCAAGGCCGCCTCACTAATGCTGGCTCTAGCTTCTTTAGTTGGCGGTTTATTTGCAGTGGAATTTGGTTTATTGATCGGTGGATTGGCGTGAATTTAGGCACTGAATTACGTCAACTTCTGTTAGTGGCCCTCGGCGCAATTCCAGGGGCCCTACTGCGCTGGCAAGCAACTGTGCATCTCGCTCCTGTGTTGCCTTTCGCTACCGCTGGCGCGGATTTGCTGGTGAATGTAATTGGCGCGGCATTGCTTGGCTACCTGGTGGCACCACCAGCAATCGCCTCTGGTTTATTGCTTGCCCTTGGCATCGGTTTTTGCGGTTCCCTTACAACTTTTTCCAGTTGGATGCTCGATATGGCCCTGTTGCAACACCAGGGCCAGCAGTTGCAGGCCCTTTTAGTGTTGCTTCTAAGCCTTTGCCTAGGTCTTATGGCTGCAGCATCTGGCTACAGCCTCAGCGCCCGTGTTAGGCGGCAGCGCTAAGGGCGGTTTCAATGGCGCCGGTGAGTTCAGCGGCCTCTGGGGTAACACCGCTTTTGTAGCGGCCAATCACGGTGCCATCACGGCCCACTAGAAATTTTTCAAAATTCCAAGCGATCGCCCCGGCCGGTTCTGTTTTGGTGAGTGTGTCGAATGGAGCGGCGGTGGCACTCACCTTGGCGAATAGTTCAAAATTCACCCCAAAAGTGGTGCTACAAAAATCTTGGATTTCGGCGATGGTGCCTGGTTCTTGGGCGCCAAAATCATTGCAAGGAAAACCGATTACCTTGAAGCCTTGGGGGCCATATTTTTCTTGTAAAGCTTGCAAGCCGGCATATTGCTTAGTGAATCCGCAACGGCTTGCCACATTCACAAGCAACAGCACCTGGCCGGCCTGATCAGCTAGATCCTGGGGGCTACCAGCGGCGTTAGCAACAACCACACCTTTAATACTTGGGGCCATGGGATTGAATCCAAACCCTCAAACCCTAACCACCCCCATACACTCGGGCGATGGTCGAAAACACAACCGCTATTCCAGAACTCACCCAATACCTTGAGCGCTTGCTCATGGCTGGCAATTACGACGCTGTAAAGCAGCTGCTGGAGCCGGAGCAACCCGCTGATGCGGCAGAGGCAATTGGCAATTTGCCTACCCTGCAGCAAGCGATTGCTTTTCGCTTACTGCCCAAAAATGAGGCGATCGAGGTTTACGAATACCTCGATGCAACGGTGCAACAGTCGTTGCTTGAACGCTTGCGTTCTGGCGAGGTGCTGGAGCTGGTGGAGCAGATGTCACCCGATGATCGGGTGCGTTTATTTGATGAATTGCCCGCCAAGGTGGTGCGCAATCTGCTGCAGCAATTAAGCCCAGAAGAACGCCGCGTAACAGCCCAGTTACTTGGCTACGAAAGTGAAACCGCCGGTCGTTTAATGACGACCGAATTCATTGATCTCAAAGAATTTCATAACGCCGCCCAGGCCCTTGCCATCGTGCGTCGCCGCGCCCTTATAACTGAAACGATCTACAGCCTTTACGTAACCGATGCAGCTCGCCAGCTCACTGGAATTCTTTCTTTAAGGGATTTGGTGGTGGCTGATCCGGAGGATTTGATCGGTGCGGTGATGACCCGTGAAGTGGTGCGCGTTTACACCGATACCAACCAAGAGGAGGTGGCAAGGCTGATCAAGCGTTACGACTTTCTCGCTATTCCAGTGGTGGATCGCGAAGACCGGCTGGTGGGAATCGTGACCGTTGACGACGTGATCGATGTGATTGAACAGGAGGCCACCAGGGATCTTTATGCCGCCGGTGCTGTGCAGGCCGGCGATGAAGACGATTACTTCCAAAGCAATTTGTTTGAGGTGGCAAAAAGGCGGGTGTTGTGGTTGTTGGTGTTGCTCATCACCAATACCGGCACTTCAGCGGTGATCGCCTCCCAGCAGGGGGTGATGGAGCGGGTAGTGCAACTCGCTGCTTTTATTCCTTTATTAATTGGCACTGGCGGAAATGTGGGGGCGCAAAGCTCCACTGTTGTGATCCGCGGCCTTAGCACCAACCGTTTGCAGGCCCTGGGGCCCTGGCGCACGGTGGCGCGGGAGGCCTTAGCTGGCGTTTTGCTCGGTTTATTGCTGGCGGCGGTGGTGGTGCCTTGGTCTTGGCAATTGAGTGGTGAACCCTTGGTGGCTATGGCGGCTGGGGTTTCGATGCTTTGCATCTCAATCCTTGCGGCAACGGCTGGAGCCAGCCTGCCTTTGCTGTTTGATCGGCTTGGTTTAGATCCCGCCTTGATGTCTGCACCATTTATCACAACAGTGGTAGACGTGGCTGGTGTTTTCATATATCTGCAAACCGCGGCTTGGCTGCTGCTGCACCTGGGTTTAAAGGGCTGAGTCTTAAAAGACTTGAGTTTTCTGAGAGAAAAACCACCCTTCGTGGGACTATTGTTTACATAACTTCAAGATTCAACGTAGTGGCCACTCCCACCGCCGAGCTTCGCCCCCCTGTTGATGGAGATCTAGTTCGTTCTTACCTGCGTGATATCGGCCGTGTTCCCTTGCTCAGCCATGAGCAGGAGATCACCCTTGGCCGCCAAGTGCAAGAGCTGATGCGCATTGAAGACACAGAAGAAGAGATGCGAATGCGGCAAGGAGAACCTCCAAGCCGGGATGATTTGGCTGTGAGTTTGAACCTTTCACCGGCCGTGCTCAGGCGCCGCCTCATAAATGGCCGCCGCGCCAAAGAGAGGATGGTGGCTGCAAATTTGCGTTTAGTGGTGAGCGTTGCTAAGAAATACACCAAGCGCAATATGGAGCTTCTCGATCTGATCCAGGAGGGCACGATCGGTTTAGTGCGGGGCGTAGAAAAATTTGATCCCACCCGCGGCTATAAATTTTCTACTTACGCCTATTGGTGGATTCGCCAGGGAATTACAAGGGCAATTGCTGAAAAAAGTCGCACTATCCG
>NZ_CEXBMR010000040.1:0-9020 GCF_982614295.1 Synechococcus sp. | reverse complement strand
GGCATTGATGTGGAAGAGCCGATGAGTCTTACCGGTATCGGTAGGGAATTAGGAATGAGCCGTGATCGCGTGCGTAATTTGGAACGTGATGGTCTAGCTGGCCTGCGTCGCGTAAGTGAAACAGTTGTTGCTTATGTAGCGGCTTGATACTTAGCTTGCCAATCTTTATTTCATTTTAAGGCTAAGTATTGTTGCTCCAAGCACAAGTGCGGCGCCAATTATAGTGGATATGTTCAATATTTCACCAAAAAATAACACTCCCCATGTGGCGGCAAATACTACTTGAGCATAACTAATTGCTGTTGCTCTTGCTGCTGGCATTTGGGTTAAACCCTGTGTAAGCCAGATTTGTCCTAGTTGGGTAAAAATTCCCACACCAATCAGCCAAGCCCAATCGCTGCCACTTGGCAGCACCGGATTTAAAACAAGCAAAGGCAGGCTCATGGGCAGCGATACCAAAGGGAAATAAAACACGATCACCATTGGATTTTCGTATTCAGCCAGGCTTCTTACAGTTACGTAAGCGATTGAAGTGAGCAGCGCACCAGTGATTGCAATCGCTGTTGCCATTGCTGGTAATGGGCTAGCAGCAAACGGTTGGGCCACCATAAAAACCCCAAGCCAGCCCAAAGCCATGGCGGCAAAGATGCGTTTGCCAGTTATCTCTCCCAAGATCCCCCAAGCCAGGGCAGTTGTGAAAGTGGGATACAGGTATTGAAAAACCGTAGCGGCTGCAAGCGGTAGCTCCGCTAATGCGGAATAAACGCAGAAAAGTGCCAGGGTGCCCACTATCCCGCGCAGCACAAGCATCCGGCGCTTCTTACCCCATGGATTAAGCCCCATCCGCTGAATCAAACACCAGCTGATCCCAAGACTCACCACCGAACGGGCAAATACCACCTCAGCTACTGGGATTCGCCCTTCCAGTTGTTTTACGCATACGGCCATCACGCTGAAGCTGAAGGCACTCAGCAGCATTAGCCGGGCGCCTGCAGCTGAAAACGGCGACCCTCCCCCTCCAGGCTTAGCTTCAGCAGCCAGGCCCCCGTTGGCAGTGCGCTCAGCCTCTCCGGCCATTCCACTGCCATTAATGAATTGCAGGCTAGAGCTTCTTCCGCTTCTTGAAAAAACAGTTCATCAGCGGCAATTGCCTGCTCGAGCCGATAAAGATCTAGATGAATTAACGCAGGTGCGCTCTCGCCCCTGCAGAAGTAGTGCTGGGCAAGGGCATAGCTGGGGCTGGTAACTGCCTCAGTAATACCGAGGCCGGCTGCGATTCCTTGCACAAGGGCAGTTTTACCTGCACCTAAGGGGCCACTAAGAAGTAGCAATGCCCCAGCTGGTAGGTATTGAGCCAGTTGCAGGCCCTGCAGCCTGGTGGCTTCAGCATCAACAAGGAAGCAGTTCATTCTTGTAGATTCTCAACAAGCGAGCCCGAAGCCTCGGCGTCTCCGCAGATATTCCAAACCCAATCGCCACTTCCTCTGGAAGTGTTAATCCCATGGTGGCTACACCCGACATTTTTTCAACGGCTGGCCTGCAGGCCACGAACACCTACGTAATCGCTGATCTTGGTTTAGCTGAATTCGGCCGCAAAGAAATTGCAATCGCTGAAACTGAAATGCCGGGCTTAATGGCCCTAAGGCTGAAGTTTGGCGCTGAACAACCCTTAAAAGGGGCCCGCATCTGCGGCAGTTTGCATATGACAATCCAAACTGCAGTGCTGATTGAAACGCTGGTGGCCCTCGGCGCAGAGGTGCGTTGGGCTTCCTGCAACATCTTTTCCACTCAAGATCATGCGGCAGCAGCAATTGCTGCTGCGGGCATTCCGGTATTTGCATATAAAGGTGAAAACCTTGATGAGTATTGGGCATTCACCCATCGCATCATGGAATGGTCTGATGGCGGCACGCCAAACATGATCCTCGACGATGGTGGCGATGCCACTGGCTTGATCGTGCTTGGCGCAAAAGCAGAAAAAGATCCTTCTGTTTTAAATAACCCCTCCAGCGAAGAAGAGGTGGCTTTATTTAAAAGTATCCGTGCCCGTTTATCCGAACAGCCTGGCTGGTATTCACGCATCTTCGCCAATATCCAAGGCGTAACGGAAGAAACCACCACCGGAGTGGCTCGCTTATATCAAATGGAGAAGGAAGGCGGCTTGCCATTTCCAGCCATCAATGTGAATGATTCGGTAACCAAAAGTAAGTTCGACAACCTCTACGGCTGCCGCGAATCTTTAGTAGACAGCATCAAACGGGCAACCGATGTGATGGTGGCCGGCAAGGTGTCGCTGGTGCTTGGTTACGGCGATGTGGGCAAAGGTTCAGCTCAGTCTTTAAGGGGTCTTGGCTCCACCGTGATGATTGCTGAAGTTGATCCAATCTGCGCTTTACAAGCCGCTATGGAGGGTTATCGAGTAGTGCGGCTGGAAGATGTGGTGCAAGATGTAGACATTTTTGTTACCGCCACTGGTAATTATCAAGTGATTCGCCATGAACATCTATTAAAGATGAAGGATCAGGCAATTGTTTGTAATATTGGACATTTTGATAACGAAATTGATGTTGTTTCCTTGAAACAATATGAATGGGACAATATCAAACCCCAGGTGGATCACATCATCCTACCAAGCGGTAATCGCATCATTCTGTTGGCTGAAGGTCGCTTGGTAAATCTTGGCTGCGCCACTGGCCATCCATCTTTTGTGATGAGTAATTCATTCACTAATCAAACCCTGGCTCAGATTGAATTATTTACAAAGCCTGAGAAGTATGAGAAAAAAGTGTATGTGCTTCCCAAGCATCTTGATGAAATGGTTGCCCGCTTGCACCTAGATAAAATCGGAGCCAAACTTACCGAACTCAGCTCAGAACAAGCTTCTTATATTAATGTAGCTGTGGAAGGGCCTTACAAGCTCGATCACTATCGTTACTAGATAGTTACTTATTATCCGTAAAAGAGGTGCAATCGGATGGGTTTTAGTGAAATGCTTCAACAGTTGCCCCAATTGATTGGTTCAGCTGTTGAAGCAAACCCTTTCCTTGGCTATGTGGCGATTTTCGCAACGATGTTTTTGGAAAATCTCTTCCCTCCGATTCCTTCTGAAATGATCATGCCCCTCGGGGGTTTTTATGTGCAGCAGGGCAAATTAGCTCTGCTGCCTGTTGTAATAGCTGGCCTTGGCGGCACGGTGCTAGGCGCTTTGCCTTGGTATGGCTTAGGCAGATTAATTAATGAAGAGCGGCTTGAGCAGTGGCTTGAACGCCATGGCCGTTGGATCGGGATTAGCGCTAATGATTTAAAACGCAGCCGGATTTGGTTCAATCGCTACGGCACTGCACTGGTGTTTTGGGGTCGTTTAGTGCCAGGGGTGCGCACTTTGATATCGGTGCCAGCTGGTATGGAATTAATGCCTTTTACCCCATTTTTGTTATGGACTACCGGGGGCAGTTTGATCTGGGTGTTGATACTCACCCTTTCAGGTTTGGCCTTGGGCAGTGGCTACGACAATGTTGAGCTATGGCTTGAACCTGTAACTAAAGCTGTGAAAGTAATTTTAGTTATTGCAGCCCTTGCTTTTGGTTCCTGGCTTGGTTTAAGAGCATGGCGGCGGCGTTAAATAAAAAACTAAGTTAATTATAAGCTAAGTTAAACAAAAAACTAAGTTCACTAACAAAAACTCTATTAGTAAGAGTTTAAAATTTAGTGAACTTGCTTAGTAATTTGCTTGGTGAGCTTAATTAGTTAAATCCTGGTGAAATTTAGCTAAAAAGGAACGTCTTCCTCATTGCTTCCACTTTGGAAGCTACCAGTCTGTTCTGCATCGCGCTTAGAGCCGAGTAGTTCGAGTCGATCAACTCGCACCACAGGCTTTGAGCGCTCTTCTCCACTGGCTCGATCGGTCCAGCGATCTAACTTGAGAGAGCCGATGATCCCTAAAAGGGATCCTTTTTTCACATAGTCAGCCGCAACCTGGGCTTGCTTGCCCCAGATTTCTAGATTGAACCAATCTGGTTCCTCATCGCGGCTGCGGCGATTTACCGCAATGGTGAGATTGGCAACAACGCTGCCTGATTCGAAGTAACGAACTTCTGGATCACGGCCGGCGCGGCCAACGAGGGTGACGGAATTGACGCCCATGGAACTTTTCCTTTTACTTAGTGGTCATGATGCGCCACCCAAGGGCGGCACACAGCTCCAGTAGTTCCACCGCTCGGGCCGGTTGTATCACCTTTAATTTTTTTTGTTCGCCAGGCGCCTCTATGATTCGCCCTCTTAAGCAACTACCCAATGTTCTGGCGTCGTTTTCAGTTCTCCCGCGATATCGGGATAGACCTGGGCACCGCCAACACCCTGATCTACGTATCAGGTCGCGGCATCGTGCTTCAGGAGCCATCAGTGGTGGCAATAGATCTTGATAAGGGCATCCCCCTAGCGGTTGGGGAAGAAGCTAAACAAATGCTGGGTCGTACCCCAGGCAATATTCGAGCGATCAGACCCCTGCGCGACGGGGTGATTGCTGATTTCGATGCCGCCGAGCAGATGATCAAATATTTTATCCGCAAGGGCAATGAAGGCCGCGGCATGTTGGCTCCACGCCTTGTAATCGGTATTCCTAGTGGTGTTACTGGCGTTGAACGGCGAGCGGTGCGGGAAGCAGGTTTAGGTGGCGCCCGTGAGGTTCATCTGATAGACGAACCGGTGGCGGCAGCAATTGGCGCAGGTTTACCGGTGGCTGAACCTGTTGGTTCAATGATTGTTGATATTGGCGGTGGCACTACAGAAGTGGCAGTGCTCAGCCTGCAGGGCACCGTGGTATCTGAATCGGTGCGAGTGGCGGGCGATGAATTAAGCGATGCGATCGCCAGTTACCTAAAAAAAGTGCACAACCTCGTAGTGGGCGAACGCACAGCAGAAGACATCAAAATTCGGATTGGATCTGCGTTTCCAAATGATGAATTTGATCAAACCGCGATTGATGTGCGCGGCTTACACCTGCTTTCTGGTTTGCCACGCACTATTTCAGTGCGATCTGGTGACGTGCGAGAAGCGATGGTGGAACCCCTCAACGTGATTGTGGAAGCGGTAAAACGCACCCTCGAGCGCACCCCGCCTGAACTCGCTGCCGACATCGTTGATCGAGGCATCATGTTGGCTGGCGGCGGCGCCCTAGTGCGAGGTATCGCCGATTTGATCAGCCATGAAACCGGCATCCTTACCCACATAGCAGAAGATCCGCTGCTTTGTGTGGTGAATGGTTGTGGACAGGTTTTAGAGGATTTCAAGCGCCTTGGCCGCGTTTTGGATGCTGCTGATTTCCATCGTTCTTCCAACTGATCCATGGCGCTGAGAACCAATCTCAAGCGCCTGCTGAATCCCCGTTTGCTGCTTGCTAGCTGGCCCTGGCTTTTGCTCCTAGCCGCTTTTGCGGTGTTGCGTATCTCCAAAGGTGCCTTGCTGCTTGATTTTTATGCCCAGGCCACAAGACCTTTTTGGCCTGGTAGTGCCCAGCGGGAATGGCTGCAAAAAGCCCAACGCTTTGAGGATCAACGACGCATTGCGTTGCTTGAGGCCCAATTGCAACAACAACAGCAGCACCAAGCCTTGCAATTACAAAAGGGCCCTTGGCTTACAGCAGCGGTAATAAGTAGAAATATTCAAGGCTGGTGGCAGCAGTTAATACTTGGGGCCGGAGCTTTGGAGGGTATTCGGGTGGGGGCTGCGGTTACAGCTCCAGGTGGCTTGTTAGGCCGCGTTAGCAGTGTTACCCCGAGCACAGCGAGGGTGTTGTTGTTAGGCGATCCCTCCAGCCGCGTGGCGGTGGAACTGCAGGGGAAGCGCGGGCAAGGGATTTTGGTTGGTGATGGCACCAGCCGGCCGCGGCTAGCTTTTTTGGATAAAGATGTGGAAGTGCTGCCTGGTGATGTGGTGATCACTTCTCCTGCAAGCACAATATTTCCAGCAAATTTGATAGTGGGGGTGGTGCAAAAAGTTGATTTTGAGGCAACACCGGCCCCAGAAGCGTTGATTCAACTAAGTGCCCCTGTTAAGGCAATCGATTGGGTGAGGGTGCGCTGAGGTGGCAATTGTTTTAGATCGTTCCAGGGCATTGTTTGCTACCGGGCTGCTGGTGTTTCTGCTCACATTGGCAAATCCTTCACTGGTGCAACTAAATGGCATTCCCCCCTGCTGGGTGGTGCTTTGGTTGCTGCCTTGGGCGGTGGTGGAGGGTCCGGCGGCTGGAGCCACGGCAGGGATTGCCATGGGCCTTCTGCTGGATGCCCTGCAGGGCAGCAATTTGAGTTCGGTGCCGGTGCTGGCGCTTTTGGGTTTTTGGTGGGGCCAATTCCAAACGGCCCGTCGTCCGCTTGAGCGCAGCACCACCCTTGGTTTACTGGCTTTGCTTGGCACCTTGCTGCTTAATGGCAGCTATGCCTTGCAGTTGTATTGGCGCGCTGAATTCAGCCGTGCGGCCTGGCAAACAACCCTCGCTCAAACTTTGCTCACCGCCTTAATCGCTCCGGTGATGTGTTCTCTATTGGTGCTGTTTTGGCGCCGCATCTCCCCCCAATACCTGCAACCCCGCTCACCGCAATGAAATTTCTGCTTCTTCTTGCGATCTTGGTGGGCTTAGGGGGCTGTAATCGCCCTCCAAAAACAGCAGAGCTACAACTTTGGACAATCCAGCTATCGCCAAAATTCGACCCATTAATCAAGCCGATGCTGGCGGATTGGGAGAGCCGTAATCCAGGTGTAAAAGTGCGATGGACCGATCTGCCCTTTGGTTCGGTGGAACGCAAGGTGCTGGCAGCAGTATTTGCTCGCACTGCACCTGATGTGGTGAATCTGAACCCTTTATTTGCTGCAAATTTGGCAAGTAAAGGTGGTTTGTTACCGCTTCAGGATCGCTTGGGGCAAGCCAAATCAACCTATATGCCGGAAATCCTGCAGGCGGGAGAGCAGCAGGGGGAGCTTTATGCCTTGCCCTGGTATCTCACCGCCCGCATCACATTGGCTAACCAGCAGTTGTTGCAGCAGGCCGGTTACAGCAAACCACCCCGCCGTTGGGATGAAGTAGCTGCTTATGCGGAGCAGATCAAAAAACGCACCGGCCGCTACGCATTGTTTGTAACGGTTGTGCCCGATGGTTCGGCGGAATTATTGGAATCGATGGTGCAGATGGGGGTTGAGTTTCTGGATATGCGCCATAGAGCGCGTTTTAACAGTGCCGCGGGGAGGCGCGCTTTTGCTTTTTGGACAGATCTTTATAGACGTGGTTTGCTGCCGCGGGAGGTGGTGAGCCAGGGATTTGCCAGGGCAATTGAGCTTTACCAAAGCGGTGAATTGGCCCAAGTGGCTACCGGTGCCGAATTCCTCAGCACAATCCAAACCAATGCGCCGCGAATTGCTGCCCAAACAGCCCCCTATCCACCCTTAGTTGGCAAAAGCGGCGTTGCAAATGTGGCGGTAATGAATTTGGCGGTAACGCGTCAAACAAGCCGCCCAAAGGAGGCGGTGGATTTGGCTGTTTTTATTACTAACCCAGAAAATCAATTGCGTTTCGCTCGAGCAGCGCGAGTGTTGCCTTCATCTGTGCCTGCTCTGCGTGAAATTGAACAGGAACTATTGCTTGCAACCGGATCGGCAGGGAAAGCAGATTTGGTGCAAAAGGCCCGTTTATTAAGTGCCCAAACCCTTGGCCAGGCTCGAGTGTTGGTGCCTGCTGATCCAGGTGTAAAACGAATGCAATCGATCATCTACGGCCAGTTGCAACGGGCCATGTTGGGCCAATTGAGCAGCTCAGCTGCCTTGTTAGCAGCGGAAAAGGAGTGGAATGCCTACGCAGCTGCCAGGTGGCCCTAGCCAAAAGTAGCAATTATTAAAAAATTAGAAAGCTGAAAAAAATTACTGATTAGATAGCTCACTTTTTGTGGTTGGAAAGTTAGGGTTGCACTTCGTAACTAAACGACCCAATGATCGAGGGCGAAGCGCTTCCTACCCAGCAACCCACAGTGCTGGTAGTGGACGACGAGCCAGCGGTGCGTCGGGTATTGGCTATGAGGCTTGAAGTAGCCGGTTATCGGGTGCTGACCGCTGAAGACGGCGAACAGGCCATTGAAGTTTTTAACAAGGAGCAGCCCGATCTCGTAGTGCTCGATGTGATGATGCCAAAACTTGATGGTTTTGCTGTCTGCCGGCGCTTGAGAGCGGAATCAGCAGTGCCAATTATTTTTCTTTCCGCTCTAGATGCCATTGCTGAAAAAGTGGCGGGCCTTGATCTTGGTGCCGATGATTACCTTTCAAAACCTTTTAGCCCTAAGGAATTAGAAACAAGAATCAATCGCATCCTCGGCCGCGTTGGCCGCGGTAATGCCAGCCAAGATCCCCGTGAACAACTGCCAGGCCTTGGCGTTTTACGGCTTGGTGATCTAGTTGTTGATAGCAATCGACGCCAGGTGACCCGCGCAGGCGAACGCATCGCCCTCACTTACACCGAGTTCAGTCTTCTGGAGTTGTTATTTCGAGAACCTGGTTGCGTAGTACCAAGAGCGGAGATTCTTGAGCAACTTTGGGGTTACCCTCCCAGACGCGCGGCGGATTTAAGGGTGGTTGATGTTTATGTGGCCCGTTTACGGGGCAAACTCGAGCCCGATCCCCGTAATCCCGAACTCATCCTCACTGTTCGAGGCACTGGGTATGCCTCCCAAAGGGTGGGTGAAATAAGCGTTGCCGCAGGGGCCTGAACATTTGGAACTTAGAGAAATTCGCCTTGAAAAAGCCAAGGCGTTAGAAGCACTTGGGCAGGGCCCGTATGCCCTTAATTTCGCGCCCACCCACAACAGCGCCGAATTACAAGCTGCCCACGCCGATCTCGCTAATGGTGAGGAACGCGATCTCACAGTGTTGGTTGCAGGGCGTGTAATCACCCGCCGGGTGATGGGTAAGTTGGCCTTTTTTACACTTCTAGATGGCAGTGGCTCAATTCAGCTCTATTTAGAAAAATCCAGCCTTGATGC
>NZ_CEXBMR010000039.1:0-18277 GCF_982614295.1 Synechococcus sp. | reverse complement strand
TGCGCCAACTGGCGATTGATGGCATGACGATGGTGGTGGTAACCCATGAGGTGGGATTTGCCCGAGAAGTGGCAGATAGGGTGGTTTTAATGGATGAGGGCCGTGTGGTGGAAATAGCGCCACCGCAACAATTTTTTAATCATCCCGAACATGAGCGCACCAAGCGCTTTTTGGCACAAATCCTCTAAGGCAGCGTTATCTCAAGTATTTGGTTTTTTACTCTGGGCTGTTGCGGCCTAATAGAAATCAACTGGCTAACCACCCCAGCCACCCCAACCAAAGCCGTCATAATCGTCATTTATTCCCCAGTTTGGTGCATTCCAACTTGAGGGAGATTCATAGGGGCTAGGCCCTTTGGGGCCGGTTAAACTATCAATATTTAAAATGGGCTCAGTTTGCACTTGGCAGGGGCAAATGCAACTTCCAGTGTTGCTTTGATAGCCAACAGTTGGCGGATTGCAAGCACAGGTGCAAGCTTGAGCAATCAAACTGAAAGCAAGTAAGAAAGTTTCCATTCGCCAATTGTATTACTTTTAACCTTGAAGAGATTTAATTTCAATTATTAAGCCCTTGACGAGAATTGAACTCGTGACCTCTCCCTTACCAAGGGAGTGCTCTACCGCTGAGCTACAAGGGCATGTGGAAGGTGGGCCGGGTTGGATTTGAACCAACGTAGGCAGAGCCAGCGGATTTACAGTCCGCCCCCATTAACCACTCGGGCACCGACCCGCATCACACTCAAAGAATTTACCAGTGCACTACCCCCGCGCCTACGCTTATTAAAAAAAGACTGTTGCCATGCGGATCTTGGTACTGCACGGGCCAAATTTAAACCTGTTGGGAAGCCGTGAACCGGGGCTTTATGGCAGCTTCAGCTTGGAGCAGATCAACGTTGAATTAAGGCGGCGAGCTGATGGATATGGGGCAGCTCTCAGTTGTGTGCAGAGCAACCAAGAAGGGGTCTTGGTGGATCAAATTCAGCTAGCTAGGGGTGAATTTGATGGGATCTTGATCAATGCGGGCGCCTACACCCACACTTCTATTGCTTTGCGTGATGCCCTGCTTGCGGTGGCGTTGCCATATGTGGAGCTTCATCTGAGCAATGTGCACGCCCGGGAACAATTTCGACATAATTCCTACCTAGCTGATAAAGCGATAGGAGTTATATGTGGATTTGGAGCTACCAGTTATTTTTTGGCGCTTGATGGGATGGTGGCACATTTAAGCGCTAAAACTCAGTGACAATTGCCGCTATTACACCAATTCGTTGGCTTGTGAATTCCAGTAGTAACAGCTGGCTGGAGCAGGCAATCGCTCGGCCGCAGGAATTGTTAATTGACCATGCCCATTGTGAACGTAAAGCGGCAGGTGCTGCGCTGCAATTGATGTTTCGCTATCCCTCTAATGAAGCATTAGCCGTAGCTTTGAGTGCCTTAGCTCAGGAAGAGTTGATGCATTTTGATATGGTTTTGGCCTTGCTTCAAAGGCGGGGTATTGCTTTGCGTCCATTGCGAGCTCCTCCCTACGGAGCCAGCTTGATGAGCCTGATCCGTAAACAGGAACCACTACGGCAATTAGATGCATTCCTTGTTGCAGGTTTAATTGAAGCCCGCAGCCACGAGCGGATGGCACTGCTTGCAAGCCACCATCCAGATCAAGAATTAAGTAATTTATACCGTGAATTATTAGCCAGTGAAGCGCGTCATTTTGGTCTTTATTGGCTTCTATGTGAACGTTACTGGCCGCGGCAGGTGATTATTCCCCGTTTAGAAGAACTTGCATCCGCTGAAAGCAACGCTTTGATCGGAGAACTGGCCAAGCCTGAGGATTTACGTTTCCATTCATTTGGTGTTAATTCTCCTTAAGCAATGCAAATCCCCCTCTATTAACTGCATTTGTGCTTAGCGCCGGAATCAACGCTCTCGTTATTCGCAGGGTGTGGTTCATAGTTCTTGGTTTATTTAGCGTAACTTAAGTAGTTTTGATTCAGCCGTTGGAGCTGATCTAGCAAGGCTGCTCCCGGTTTATTTAAAGAATTACCGGCTTTTTTAAAAGAAATTTTAATATTTATTATCAACTTCTAGTAAAGGGTATCCCGTGGCGATTTGATCACCTGTGAATTCTGCTACCCAGCCGCTTGGATTATTAAAGAAACGGATGGCGCTAAAATTTGGATTTTCACCCATATCAAACCAATGCTTTGTTCCGGCCGGAACGCTTATCCAGTCATTTTGTTCACATAAAACCTGTAATACTTCATCATTTATGTGTAAACAAAACAAACCGCGGCCCTCTACAAAAAAACGTACTTCGTTTTCTGCATGGATATGTTCAGCTAAAAATTTTTGGCGTAAAGCAATTCGATCGGGATGTTCTGGTGTAACCCGAATAGCATCTACTACGGGGTAATCGCCTTTGGTTTGTGTTGCCGTTATCTCCCGGCTGTAGGCCGCCAAGATTTCAGTAGAACTTGCATCTTTGCCTAGATCTACCTTGGCAGACCAACGTTCAAACCCGATTCCTCTTTCCGCTAGGTAGTTTTTTATTTCGTCTGGCGCCGCACTTTTAAAAATTGGCCGGTTTGCGGTTTTACTTGTGGCGCAATGGCGGAAGATGGTGAGATAGCTCATGGTGCTCCCCTGGTTTATTGCTTTGCTGCAGTTTAGAAAGGGGTTTGCAGTTTTCTTGCATTGAGTGGCATGGCAGGGTTAACCCTTGTGGGGGTGGGGCCAGGTGATCCAAATCTTTTAACAGTGGCTGCTGTGCGCGCTATTGAAGCAGCAACTGTTGTGGCTTATCCGGTTGCGCAGCAAGGGGCAGAGGGTATGGCAGCTCGAATTGCGAGCCCATGGCTAAAAAATCAACAAAGCCATCGGCCTCTTTTGTTTCCGATGGTGGCAGCAGCGGAGCCGCGGCAAATGGCGTGGCGTTACGCCGCAGATGAGTTATCAGCGTTAGTAGCAACTGGTGAACAGGTGGTGCTGCTTTGCGAAGGGGACGCTTCATTATTTGCTAGTTGTTCTTATGTGTTGCTTGATTTGGCAGAGCGTTATCCAAACTGCCCCACAGCCGTTATTCCAGGCATAACGGCTGTAGCAGCAGCTGCAGCAGCTGCTGCTAAAAGCTTGGGGATGGCATGGCCTCTGGCTTTGCAGCAGGAGGGGTTATTAATTAAATCCACACCGAACAATGTTGAAGAGATGGAGATATTGCTTGATCAAGCAAAGGCCTCTGGCACGGTGCTTGCATTATTAAAACTTGGCCAGCGCTGGATTTGGTTGCAACCTTTGCTGGAGGTTCGCGGGCTATTAAATACAAGTTTATTTGCCCAGAGGGTGGGTTGGCCTGATCAGTTGCTGGCAACTGCTGATCAAGTGCCAGCGGCAGAAAAACCGTATTTCTCCTTGTTATTAATTCGCCAAAGCTGGCCTGAGGTGCTCCCTTGACTGCAATTAATTGGTTCTCACTACTGCATCCGGTATTGATGATCCTGTTTGTTTATCCGGTGGTGGGGGCAACTATCAGGCTTGGTTTATTGGTGCGAGAGCGGCGTTTAGGGATCACAAACCAGTTGGCGGCGGTGCCTGTTGAACATTCAGACCATGGCCGCTGGCTCACTGTTGCAGTGGTTTTCACTGTATTGATTGCTTTTGTTTATTCCTTTCTAAAATATTGGTTTGAACCGGCAGAACCATTTACTGGTGGCGTGCTGCGCTTAGCACTTCTATTGCTTGTGGCAGCTGGCAGCTTCATTGCTGTTGTTGCATTATCGGTTGTAAAAAAGCCGGCTTTAAGGGCAATTTTTGCGCTTCTTTGCTGGGCTGGTTTACTTGGGCTAGGTAGCGAACCTGAAATTTGGCGAGTTAGTGATAACCCATTAAATGCTTATTTTTGGAGTTCTCACTATTGGATCGGTGTATTGCTTACGGGCTTATTGCTTTTTTCACTGGCGGCAAGGCCTGAAATTCAAAATTCAATTCGAATGCGGCGTTTGCATGTAACAAGCAATGTGTTGGTGGCTTTGTTGTTAGCAGTGGCTGCTATTACCGGCACTAGAAATTTGCTTTGGTAACCACAGTAGCCGGCTGATTAAGGCAGAAAATGCTTGCCACTCTGGCGGTGCTTGCCGATTAGGCCAGGCGCCAGCTCTGCCGAATAACCAACGTTTCAATTCAATTATTTCAACAATTTCACTCTTTTCCCATTGCACCTTCAGCTTTGGCCCTGGTGCTAGAAATAACTCTTCTACTGCAATTGCTTGCAGTGAAATACCATTAAGTGAAGCGGGATCCAGCAAAAGTTTCCATTTAGCGCCAATTGGCCATGGCTTTTGGCAACTTAATTCCGCCCCTTTTTCACTTATTGCAACAGTCTCTATATTTTGTTTGCGGCCGGCAGTATTAATTAGCCAGCCTTTAAGGTTTAGTTGCAACCAAGGGGTTGGATCCGGGCAGGGGCGATCCCAGCAAACTCTCAATGCTACAAATAAAGCGAGCATATTTAGGCCAGCCCATAACAAGGCTAAGCCAAGCCCTGAATCAATCTGGCCCCGGCTAATGCTTGTAATTATTGAACTCAAGTTGAGCATATTCAACAAAATTAATGCCAGCAAAGGTAGAGCTAATACCAATGAAATGCTCCCCCGTTTGCGAATCCTATGTTTTGGTGTAATGCGAAAAGGTAATACCTTGCCCCATAGGCTCATTAACACCGTGCTGGCAAGCGGAATCGCAAGCGCCCAACCGTGTAATTCTGCCAGCAGCGCATGGCGACTACCGCGATTTAGCCAACCCACGCTAAAAAGTAAGCAAAGCCAAAGGGGTAATAGTTTATTAATTAGTGCATCTGTAGTGAATTGCACCGGCACCACCCCAAGCAAGCCAAAACTGAGGGGCATCAACAGCAACAACAGCCTTGGCACTGTGTTGAACCAATGCAAAGCACCCTCTAAAAAAACAAAGCGCTGTTGCCAGCTCAATCCTGATACCCGCAACGGACCTTGGGGTAATCGCAAAGCTTGAAGAGTGCCTGCTGCCCAGCGTTGTCGTTGTCGCACAAAATCCAGCATCGTTTCTGCGGCAAGCCCAGCGCTTAGCTTTTCTGCGTTGTAAACAACGCGCCAACCCTTAGCAGCGATGGCAGTGCCGGTAACAAAATCTTCCGAAATTGCAGTTTCAACAAAACCACCAACTTCATCTAGAGCACTGCGGCGCACTACAAATGAAGTACCAGCACACACCACTGCGTCCCAAGCACTTCGCACCGGCTCAATCCAGCGATAAAAACTTTCTTCATCAGGCAGCAGCCAACGCTCCATACCTAAGTTGCGCATCACTGGATCGGCATTTAAAAAACTTTGTGGTGTTTGCACTAACCCCACATCTGCTGGCAGCAATAAGCCAATGCAGCGATTCAAAAAATGTTGTTGCGGCACAAAATCGGCATCAAATACCGCCACTAGTTCAGCTTTTGCAACAGCAAGGCCGGAATTGAGATTGCCTGCCTTGGCATTCACACGTTCAATGCGATGTTTGTAATTGCAGCCGTATTTAAGGGCTAATTCTTCCACCTCAATCCGTCCTGAATCATCGAGAAGCCAAATTGTGCGATTTAAATAATTCATATCGCAGCAACCCTGTAGGCAGCGTTCAAGCACTGGTAATGGTTCGCCGCAGGTGGGGATCAACACATCCACCCAAGGGCGCCACATACTTTTTTGCCATTGCTTTTCGGCTTGGTTTGCAGCCGCAAAACCATCGTTGTAGTTGCGCCAGGAAAGCAGAATTGGTATTAAGCCGCTTATTAACAACCAAGCTTCTGCCGCAAGCAATAAAAAGCTCAAAGCCGCAGCTATCGGGGTGCTGAGGTTGAGGCTTTCAGTGAAGCGCCAGTGAAGATATCTCACGCTTAGCAACGCCAAAAGCAACATCAAGCTGCGACGCATCCAAATGGGACGGCTGGCTTCAGGCCGCCTGCTTAACCACAAAGGCCAAATCAGTAAAAGCCAAACAAATGCAGTCACTTGGGGGTAGTTGTTTTAGTTACAACTGCTTTTGCGCTTCTTCTAACAACGATTGGGTTGCTTCTGCTGTGGCGGCCCGCATTAAGGCATGGCGTAGTTGGGGGGCACCAGGAAAACCTATGCAGGTCCAACTTAAATGTTTTCGGGCAATCATTAAGCCGTGTTCCCCTTTCTCAGCAAGCAACATCTGCAGGTGATCACGGGCAAGAGTTAGGCGTTCATAGCTTGTGGGTTCACCAGGATCAGGGGCACCGTTCAACACGGCCTGCAGCCTTCCCACCAGCCAGGGGGCGCCCATGCTGGCGCGACCCACCATTACCCCAGCAGCACCAGTAATTGCGAGGCAATTCAGGGCATCATTTGGGCTTGTGATATCGCCGTTGGCTATTACTGGTATTCGCAATTGTTGCCGTACTGCAGCGATCGCATGCCAATCGGCTCTGCCTTTAAAACCTTGCTCCCGGGTGCGGCCGTGTAAACAAAGCCGCTGGGCTCCTGCTTCTTGCAGCATCAAGGCAAAGCCCAGTGGGTTGGCAGAGCTATTGCACCAACCCAATCTGGTTTTTACAGTTACCGGCAGTTTCACTGCATTTGCCACGCTTTCTACAATTTTGGCCGCTAGATCAGGGCTGCGAATCAAGGCGCTGCCGCCTCCTTTACGGGCGATTTTGCGCACCGGGCAGCCCATATTGATATCGATCAGCACCGCACCACTTGCTTCCGCCCGACGAGCAGCCTCCGCTAAGGCAGTGGGGCGATGATCAAATAACTGCACCGCTACGGGGCCAATCTCATCGGCTAATTCCTCTACCTTGTAACGCCCGAAACCCAATTCAAGGCTGGTGGCATTCACCATCTCGGTGAAAAGCAATGCATCCGGCGCCCAACGACGCACCAACTGCCGAAAACAACGATCGCTCACCCCCGATAGAGGTGATTGCAACACCAGCGGAGGCTCTTTCTTGAAAAGTTTGATTGATTTGGTGGATGAAATTTTTAATGTTGCTGAGTTGTTTGAATTATTAAGCATTTTTTATTGCCACGATTTTAGTTTCACTTAGTAGCTTTTTATTGCTGAACCAAGGGTGATAATACCCCCATAACTTAATCTATAGAGAAGAATGCACACAGTTATCAAATTGCTATGAAAGATGAGTTGCTCTGGCAGATTCTTGATGGGGCGATTGAGGATCACATCGTTTGTGAATTGATTTGGGAGCGTTTGGGTTATCTGCAAGCAGCGGATCTGGTTTGGCAAGCCGGTCCCTCAACTCCTCCGGAATGGAGCAAGGCCTATCCGATCGCGCCGGATTTCATTGCAGATCGTGCCCCAACAGTGATGCTTACCAGATCAATACCAACTGCATATAAGCAATTGTTAAAAGAGGAGCTTGGATTTAAGGGATATCAAATAAATCAGTTGGTGCCGCGCCTAACCCGACGAGCGACCGCCGTAAGTTGGTTGCTGGCATGGCGTAAAACAAAAGATGGGCCTGTAGGGTCAATAAATAAGTAAATAAGAGGACAACAGCCGTGGCTCTACCGGTGGTAGCAATCATCGGGCGTCCAAATGTGGGTAAATCCACCCTGGTAAATCGGCTCTGCCGCAGCCGTGACGCCATTGTTCATGATCAGCCTGGGGTAACTCGCGATCGCACCTATCAGGAAGGTTTTTGGGGTGATCGCACTTTTAAAGTGGTGGATACAGGCGGACTTGTATTTAACGACGACAGCGAATTTTTACCAGAAATCCGCGAACAAGCAAAACTAGCGATGGCAGAAGCTGCTGTGGCTGTAGTTATCGTTGATGGCCAATACGGCATTACAGCTGCTGATGAAACCATCGCTGAATGGTTGCGCCATCAGAATTGCCCAGTGTTGCTTGCGGTAAATAAATGTGAGTCGCCAGATCAAGGCTTAGCAATGGCGGCTGAATTTTGGACTCTCGGCCTTGGTGAGCCCTATCCGGTTTCCGCCATTCATGGCGCCGGTACTGGCGAATTACTAGACAAAGTAATTACCTTTCTGCCCTCTACCCCTGAGCAAGAAGGCCTTGAAGAACCGATTCAAATGGCCATCATCGGTAGACCAAATGTTGGTAAAAGCAGCATTCTGAATTCTATTTGCGGCGAAAATCGAGCAATTGTGAGCCCAATTCGCGGCACCACCCGCGACACCATCGATACAACGATTGAAAGGGAGGGGAAAACTTGGAAATTGCTTGATACCGCAGGTATTCGCCGTCGCCGCAGCGTTACCTATGGCCCCGAATTCTTTGGCATCAACCGCAGTTTCAAGGCGATCGATCGCAGTGATGTGTGCGTTCTAGTGATCGATGCGGAGGAGGGGGTAACAGAGCAGGATCAACGCCTAGCCGGCCGCATAGAAGAAGATGGCCGCGCTTGCGTGGTGGCAGTTAACAAATGGGACTTGATTTCAAAAGACAGCCACACCCTTCCTGCCATGGAGAAGGAGCTGCGCTCAAAGCTTTACTTCCTTGAATGGTCTCCCATGCTGTTTATTTCAGCCCTTACTGGCCAGAGGGTAGAACGTATTTTTCCCCTAGCAGCACTTGCGGTGGAACAGCATCGGCGCCGAGTGAGCACCTCAGTTGTGAATGAAGTGCTCCAGGAGGCCCTCAGCTGGCGCACCCCCCCCACCACCCGGGGTGGCCGTCAAGGCAAGGTCTACTACGGCACCCAGGTGGCGGTTCGTCCGCCAAGTTTCACTCTTTTTGTGAACGATCCCAAGTTGTTTGGTGATACTTATCGCCGTTATGTGGAACGCCAGATTCGAGAGGGTCTCGGTTTTGAAGGATCTCCCCTGCGCTTGTTTTGGCGTGGAAAGCAGCAACGGGATGCAGAACGGGATCAATCAAAAGCAGCTGAGCGTTGATGGACTGGCTGCGACAGCTACCGATTGGTCAATATGTTGCTGGCAGCGGTTGGTTGCGACAGCTGGATCCTCGTTTGAAGTTTCTCTGGAGTTTGGCTTTTCTACTTACGCCAATTTTGGCTGGTCCTTTATGGCGGCTCGCCCTCGTGGCTTTGCTGCTGTTGTTAACTTTTTGCAGCGGCATTGCCTGGCGGATTTGGCAGCGCAGCTTGCCCACCTTGCTGGCTCTTTGCGTTGCGATTGCTTTATTAGCAGCGCTCTTACCCAGCGGCCCTGAACGGCCATTACCACTGCAGAGCCCCCCAGAAAACTCCCTGCTGCCGCCGCCACCGGCCTGGGTGCTATTGCAGGTGGGCCCCCTAAAAGTAACGAAACGTTCGGCTGAATTGGGCTTAAACACTGGCACCTTGCTTTTTACCTTGATGCACAGCGCCAATCTGCTGCTGGTAAGCACGGCCCCAGAGGAGCTGGCTTGGGGTATGAGCGCCTTGATGCAACCTTTGGAGCGCTTTGGGGTGCCTGTCCAGAAACTTGGCTTCCAACTGCTGTTAGCCCTGCGCTTTGTGCCGCTTGTGCAAGAGGAATTACAAAATCTTCTGCGTGGCTTGGCCACCCGCGCCTTAAATCTGCGCCAACTTGGCTGGAAACAACTGCTGGCTTTGGTTTTAGCAGTGGCTGAAAGATTGCTAGCCAATATTTTGTTGAGGGCAGAGCAAGGAGCAGACGCCCTGATGGCCCGCAGCGAGCTTTGGCGTTCACCAAGCGCATTAAGGGTGCCCCGTGTTCCCTTGATCTGGTTGGATGGATTGTGCCTTTCGGCTTTGCTGATGCTTCTGGCGCTGCGAATGCGTTTTGGCGGCTTCTAACGATCTTCTTAAGGAGTAACCCCAGTGAGCGCTGAACGTTATTTAAACCATCCCACTTTTGGTTTGTTATATCGAGTGTGCCCTGCTGGTGAAGCCCAGGAAGTGTATGCAACCCTTTATGCGCAGCGCATGTTCTTCCGGGTTAGCCATCACGCCCGTGGTGCAAATTTTGAATCGATGCCACTGTTAGACGCACGCTATTTGGCGGAGCAAAATTTATTAAAAGAGCGCCGCAATCGTTCGGTAGATCTGCCTTTATGGCAGAAATTATTTGAACAAACTTTTATATAAACCGTGGAGTTATTGCAGCAGCGTTACCGGAGCTTGCGCCAGCAATTGCCAGCTTCTGTGCAACTGCTGGCGGTGAGCAAAGGGCAATTAGCAGCTGATGTAAGGCTTTTGTATGAAATGGGCCAGCGTAGTTTTGGCGAAAGCCGTTTGCAGGAAGCTCAAGCCAAGCAAGAACTGCTCGCTGATCTAATTAATCTTGATTGGCATTTTATTGGGAAATTACAAAACAATAAAGTGCGTGCTGTCTTACTTCGTTTTAGTACTCTTCACAGCGTTGAAAGTAGCGAGCTGGCAAAACGAATTAGCCGTATTGCCATAGAAGAAGGTCTTACACCTCAGCTTTATGCCCAGGTTCAATTACGCCAAGATTTAAATAAAGGTGGATTTCAGCTCTTGTCTTTGCGTCAGCAATGGCCTGAACTTAAAAAACTGCCTGGTGTTTGCTGGAAAGGGGTGATGTTGATTCCACCGCAGGGTTTAGGCAACCGGGAGCTAGATCAAGTTTTTAAAGAGGGGGCCAGCCTTGCAAAAGAACTTGGATTACCTGGTTGTTCTATGGGCATGAGCACCGATTGGCCCCTAGCTGTGGCTGCAGGCAGCACGCTGGTGCGAGTGGGCAGTGGCCTGTTCAGCGCCCATATTTGAACCTCAAAACGTAACCAAGAGCTTGCAACTGCAGCCAAGGGGCGCTATTTAAGAGCATCACGTCCTATGGGGTTTAGACGGTGTCGTTGTTCTCGCGCCTGAAATCGGTTGTTACAGGAGACGACTACCTGGATTCCGATTACGACGACGATCTTGAATACGATGAGTCTGTGGATTCAGCTGAACCAGCCCCAAGAGGTGGTTCTTTATCAATGGCTAATCAATTTGATCTAGGAGATAGCTTCATCGGCTCCAATGTGATTGGTATGCCTGGGATCTCCTCCAGTGCAGCGGAGGTGATGGTGATGGAGCCGCGCAGTTTTGATGAGATGCCCAAAGCGATTCAAGCTTTGCGTGAGCGCAAAACAATCATCATCAATCTCACGATGATGGAGCCAGATCAAGCCCAAAGGGCGGTTGATTTTGTTGCCGGTGGCACCTTTGCCATAGACGGCCATCAGGAACGGGTTGGTGAAAGTATCTTTTTGTTTGCACCTAGCTGTGTAACCGTTACCAGCGCCAGCACCGAGGAATCAGCTTCCCCAAGCGTGATCTCCCGCGATTCAAGCTTGGAGCAGCCCGCAGCCCCAAGTCCCGCCTGGGGTCGCTCGGATGCCCTCAACGGCTGAGCTTTTCCCTTACCTTTCCGGCTCAAGCCCTCAGCTGGGAATAATTGGATTAGGGCAGATGGCCCAAGCTTTATTGCGTCCGCTGCTTGAGCAAGATTTACTTAAACGCGAACAGGTGGTGGCCTGTGTGGCCAATCACGCTTCTGCACAGAACTTGCAGCAGAAATATCAAATTGAAGTGGGCCTTGATCCAGCCCCGTGCCTTAAAACTCCATTTCTTTTGCTAGCGATTAAGCCTCAGCAGCTTGAGCTTTTTTTGCAGCATTCAGTCCACAGCCTTGAACTTTCTACGCCGCAGCCTTTATTGATATCGGTGCTGGCTGGGGTAAAGCTAGAGCGTTTGCAGAAGGCTTTTCCTAATCATTCAGTGGTGCGGGCAGTGCCAAATACGCCTGCTCTAGTGCAAGAGGGCCTAATTGGGCTTTCCTATGGAGCTGGTGTAACCGATATTCAGCGTTCACAGGTTTCAGCTCTTTTTAAACCGCTAGGGCAGGTATTCGAGTTGCCTGAAAGCCAACTGGATGCTTTTTTAGCTCTGGCTGCATCGGGACCAGCATTTGCAGCTTTAGTGGTGGAAGGCTTAGCTGATGGTGGGGTGGCCGCTGGCTTGCCAAGGCAATTAGCGCTTGATTTAGCTGCAAAAATGTTGAGAGGATCGGCTGTGTTAATTGAAAAACAGGGCCTACATCCAGCCCAACTAAAAGACATGGTTAGCAGCCCTGGGGGAACCACCATTGCGGGCCTAAGGGAACTTGAGCGCTGCGGTTTGCGTTCTGCCCTTATGGAGGCAGTGGTTAAGGCTGCAGAGCGGAGTCGTCAGTTGGGGTAGGCGCCCGGCTGCCGATGCACGGTTCGGTGCCGGCAAGCAAGCGTTTGATATTGCTGCGATGCCGCCAAATCACCATTGCAGCGGTAAGAAAACCAAGCCCCATATACGTGGGGGTATTGCCGTAGCCCGCTGCCCAAAGCAACAGTGGTAATCCAAGCGCTGCAATCACACTTGATAAAGACACAATTCGGCTGCAGCTAAGCACTAAAAGGAAAATTCCAAAACAAGCAAAACCCACAGAAGGCACCAGCCCCAGCAACATGCCAAGGCCTGTTGCCACAGCTTTCCCCCCTTTACCCTTGAGCCAGATGGGCCAGATGTGTCCAGCAAGGGCAAGTACACCTGCAGCCACCAGCCAGGTGTGGGCATCGCTGCCCATCATTTGTTTTGCCAGCAAAACAGCTGCTGTGCCCTTGAACACATCCACGAGGAACACCAGCAATGCGGCGCTTTTACCAACGTGCCGCAATACGTTTGTGGCGCCGGTGGATCCTGAACCTTGCAAACGGATATCTATGCCAGCAAACCAGCGACCGGCAAGGTAACCGCTTGGGATTGAACCCAGCAGATAAGCCAGCAGAGGTAAAAGGAATTGATTGCTGATTGAATTACTAATCACAGCAAATCCTCTTGATAATTAAATTCTTGAGGATCAGCGGCAAATAACAACCAGAGGGGGAATTGCAAAATTGGTATTGCCACGGTGGCCTCTGCTGCATCCACCACGATGAATGGCAGTTCACCCTTTTCCTCTAAGCGATCAGCCCGTTCCACCAAAGCTTCGTGGCGTTCAAACAGCACTACACCACTATTTGGGCCGAAATCCTCACGGGTGAGGCCAAGGCAATCCTGTAAGCCCCGGCGCCAATCGCCGAGTCGTTCAGGTTCACCTGCCAGCACAAGGGTTTGAAAGCGTTCCCCATAAAGTTCACCAAGAATTGCAATTGCAGCAGCGGCTACGAGCACGTTGCGGTTGCGGCTGCCACCACTGGGTTGGGCTCCCCTACCCCCCTGATCGAGAAACCAGCGTTGTAGCAATTGTCTTGAATTTTCATCAAGGCTGCGGCGCAGTTGCCAGGGCTCCGCATAAAAATCGGGATTTTCATTAAAGCTGGTGAGCCGATCAACTATTAGATCGGCATCGTTGCTGAAAATGCCGATAGCTGTGCTTGGAACAGCTTCTGGCGGCTGGTTAACTGAATTAGGGCTTGCGAAATCAAGGGGAGAAGGTTGAACCGTAAGAGTTTCAGGAATCAACGGCAGTTGTTCCACACTGCGGGCTAGATCCTGAAGTGCACCGGTGAGATAGTCCTGAAAGCCCTTTACTCGGCGGCTCAAGCCATCGGCATTACCAACAAAATGGCTGTTTATCTCTAGTTGCAGCTGGGTTTTTCGGCTTTCCAAAGCGGTAATTTCCGCTTGCAGCTCGATTCGTTTCTGCTGCAGCTCCTGGAGCGCTAATTGCTGCCAAGACTCATCCACAACGTTGAATTTAACTAGGGGCAGTGTGACACCAACTGTAAAAATGTATTCAGGAATACTAAATTTTTTCTGCAATCGAAGGCGGCGTGCTCGGTTCTTGCTTTAAAACCGAAAAGTAATGAGGGGCGTTCTATGGGTGCAGTTGAATCCCTTGCCGTTAAGCGATTGATCCGCAAGCGGCTCAGCCGTGCAGTGGGGGCCCAAGTGGAATTAGTGAGTTTGCAAGCGGCAACTGGCGATGGCAATTTCAACGGTTTTCTCGCCGCCCAGGGCAAACTGGCGCGCTTTTGCTTTACAGCTGGTGGGGAGAGGCTTCAATTGCTTCCCCAATATCAACTTTTCCGCTGGGACCGATCCGTTGCTTGAGTTCACTTTGTAATTGATTAGCACTAAAAAGCATTGGTAAAAAATGAATACTATTTATTTCACGAAAATAAAACAAAACCGGAAAACGAGGCCAAAAAATCTGCCAGTATTGCCATTCCTTATAGGGAAAACGCTTTATTTCAACTGCTGGTGCTCCCCAGCTTCTGCGGGTAACAAGTAAGGCGTCTGCGCTAAATGTTAGTTGCAAGATAGCTGTTTGGATAAACAAAAAAACGCTAAAAATAGCTAGCACTAAACCTGCAGGAAAGTAAATAATGCCAAATAATATTGATATAATTAACATGCCAGTTGCCACCCATGCACGGGGTGAAATTGTAAAATTGCTGCCGTTATTTTCTGTGTTAGCCATTTTACCAAAAAGCTTGTTCAACCAAAGAGTAGTTGGGTAAGCACAACATCTATAATTGCAGTTACCACTAAAATCATTACCACAGCTCCGGTTGTACTAGTGCCCACCTCTTTTGGGCCGCCGCGAGTTGTGAGGCCCCAGCCACAGGAGATGATTGAAATTATTAAGCCAAATACTGTTGCTTTTATCAACATTCCTATTACATCACTTGGTTGCATCCAGCTGCGAACAGAATTCCAGAACACATTTGGGGGGATGCGATAGAGAAGTGTGCTGCTGAATTGCCCAGAGAAAAGACCGACTGCAAAAAACAGCAAGCATTGCACTGGCGACATAACTAATAAAGCCAAAACCCGTGGCACCACTAGGAATTCCACAGGGTCTGTGCGCAACATCGTGATGGCATCGATCTGTTCCGTTACCTTCATGGTGCCAAGGGACGCTGCATAGGCGGTAGCTACCTTCCCTGTAATCAAGGTGGCGGTAAGCAATGGGGCTATCTCCCTTGATAAACCAACTGCCAAAATGCCGCCAACGGTAGAAGCAGCTCCTTGCTTTGTTAACTCTGCAGCAACTTGGATATTAAAAACTGTGCCTGAGGCAAGGCCGGTTATTAAAATAACAAGGAAGCTGCTAGGGCCAGCTTCCATGAGATTGTCTATCAATTCATTTAAATTTATTTTGCCTTTCGCCACAGCAGCTAGGGCTTGTCCACCGATCAAGGCGCTACTGCCAAGCCTTGATAACCAACGGGGTGTTTTCATGGGTTAAGGGCGATTGGATGCGTGCGCCTCGGCCAACGGCGCACTACTAATAAGCCGAGTACAACTAAAACCGCTGGAATTAAACCCATGCAAAGCCGAATTGTGGTGAGTGCCGATGAAGGTAAAAGAATGGAATCAGTGCAAGCTTTGTAGCCACTAAGAGTTAAAACATTCCCTAACACAAATATACTAAGCCCAATGCCAAACTTTTGAATTACTACCATCCAAGCTGTATATAAACCTGCTGGTTTTTCAGGATCCGCATCAATTGCATCTGGTAATAAAGACCAAGGAATCAGAAAAGCGGTTGATCCCCCTAGGCCCACCGCAAGAATTGTGGTCACAAGCAATACAAAATTAAGGCCATTGGAAAAAGAACCCATTGGCGCCACCGCCCCATCTAGGGGTATGAGCAGCATTGCTACCAGGCAGGCCACGATCCATAGCAGGCCGCCGCTGCGCAAGGCTGTAATTCGCCCCCAACGGCTGCTTACCCAGCTCCAAAGTTGTAAACCAAGTAGAGCACTGATCTGAAATGGCACCAGGATCCAGGTGCTCCAATTTGAGGGCAGATGCATCACCACATTGAAATAAAGCAAAGCAACGGTTTGCATCAACTGCAAAGCGCACCAAAGCAATAGATAAAGGCCTAACACTTTTAAGAAGCGACCGTTACGGCTAACACGCAAAAGTTGTTGCTTGATTGGTTCTTTTTTACCGCTTGGTTGCTGGCAATGTTTTGCAAATGGCTTTAAACCCCAGCCACAAGCAAGAGTTCCTACCGCAACTACCAGCCCACCAATCAAGCCCATCTCTAAAAATGCGCCACCGCGCAAACCAGCGCCACCTCCACATTCATTTACTTTTACCCCCACCATTGCCGCAATTACTACTCCGCTTAAGCCGGCCAAAATTGAACCGGTAAAGCGGGCTGCGTTAAGCCGGGTGCGTAGATCGATATCTGGCGTGAGTTCAGCAGCTAAGGCGGAATAGGGCAGATTTACACAGGTATATGCAATTTGTGTACAAGAGGCGATAACAACCAGCACAGCAAATTTGATCCAGATCCCACCGGGGGGGGTCCACCAGCTGGCGGCTACGAAAACTCCAAGTGGTATGGCGCCGTAAAGCAACCAAGGAATCCGTGGACCAAGGGGATGCTTGGTGTGGTCGCTTAGAAAGCCAATAAATGGATCATTCAAGCCATCCCAAAGCTTGAGCACCATCAGAACGCTTCCCGCCATCCATGCGGGGAGCCCCACCACGGAGGTGAAAAATACAAAAAGATAGAACCCCATTTGGGTTGCCACCATGCCGGTGCCGGCATCGCCAAGGCCATAACTCCAAAGCAAACGGCGTTCACTGCCAACCGATAGAAGGCTCGGTGTTGAAATTGGCAATTCGCTCAAGCTCGTCAAGCAGGATTATTTGCACATTTGTGCCTATCATGGTGCAGGACCAAAACGGTTAGGAGTGCAGCTCCTGCCTGAATCGCGGGCGTAGTTTAGTGGTAAAACCTCAGCCTTCCAAGCTGATGATGCGGGTTCGATTCCCGCCGCCCGCTTGCTTTTCTAGATAAGGGTTCTCAACACAATCGAGCAAGAAGTCCATAAATGTCAAAATAACTACAACTATAGAATATTTTAAGTTACATGCTTCTTTACGAGGCGTCACTTTACTACTTGGACCTTTATTGTTTTAAGATATACATTCAAACGCCTTTAAGCTACTGGTTTAATGAATCAAGCTCAAACAACAATTTTATTTTCTCTTAATTGGCATCCATCTGGCGAATTAGCACCAGAAGATCTTGAAATTGTGTTAAAGGCACTTGACGGATCTGGTGATTTATGCAAAGAAGAATTTAGCCATCAAGAACTGCAAGCAGCTTAGATTTAATCCAATACTATTAAACTATACCTTAATTTTACCAAGAGCTTGTATGCTCTAGCAGGCTTACGCTCTTGTTTGTCTCCGATGCTATTTAATCTTGCTATTAATACAAAAAGTACGCAATACGCACAAAGCCACATGGTTGAGGGACAAAAAATATTTTTGGGTTGGTTATTTTGTTGATACCTAGATGCTCTAATTGAAGTTGGGTTATCGTCTTGATTTTTTGTACTAGTTTGCAAATCAACCCAACGCCTAGGGCGTGCATCATTACGGATAAGTTGCGCTGCTTTTGCAATTGACCAGTTGCAATTTGAAGCGCAAAAACATCAATGATCTGCACCTTGCTTGTAAGACGCCGCGTTCAGCTCTGATGCAGCCCCAGCGGCGCAAATAAAACAACAGTGCGTTTGGCTTGTAGACCTAAGGCGAGGGCAGTTCTGAGCTTTTAAAGGGATTACGAATCTCAAGGCCTTCAAAATGCTGGCCGACATTGAAATCCTCGCTGTAGAGAACCGAGCAATGGCTTCTGATTGCTGCTTCCAAGATCAAAGCGTCGAACCAGGCAATCTGGTTGGCTGCTGCCAATTCGTGGGCATCAAGCACAAGGGCCGTATCGGTTGGCACAACTTCGAAATTCGCAAGCGCCTCCAGGGCTTTACCAGCTTCCGAGGTGGAGATGGAAGGTTGTAATTTGCGGGCCATCACGGCTCGCAATTCAATAAGTACCTGGGTGCTAATAACAATCTCATCGTCTTGGGCTAATTGGCGTAGCCAATTCTTGGTGAATTGCCCTTTTTGGGCCTCCCGTTGATCCAGGCGATAGACCCAAAGGTTGGTGTCAACAAACACGCGCATATTCAGCCCAGGCTGCGCCCGTGGAGCGACTCCCGGCTCCATGGGGCCTGGCTGGCGCTACTGGAGCGATCAGCAACCGCATCAAAGGCATCAAGAGCCTGGATCCGTCTGGAGCGGGCATCGACGTAGCGGCTGAGGTAATCACGCACCAATGCGTTCACTGAGGTTTTCTCCCGCAGGGCTGCTTCCCGCGCCTTCCGCAAAAGGGTGCCATCGAGGCTGAGGGTGAGGTTTGCCATCGCCATGGTCTTGAGCGCAGGCTGATTCTAGCAATAAAATCAGTGCTACACATAACCCGTGCTTACGAGTTGGCAATTACAGGCCCTGAGGAATGGAACATTCAAAGCTTTCTCACCGGCCATACCCA